>NZ_JBAURI010001290.1:0-16393 GCF_049581145.1 Bradyrhizobium sp. | reverse complement strand
GTTCAAGACGGGGACCTCGCGCCTCTATCGCCAGGATCATTTGCGCCGGAAACTCGACCAATGCGCGGAGCACCGCGTCAGGCCGTTCATCGGCGGTCAGTTTCACGAATACGTCTTTGCCGTTTATGGCCCGACGGCGCTGGCCGAGTTTTATCGGGAGGCTCGCCGGATCGGCTTCGCCACCATCGAGGTCTCCGACAATGTGGTCCCGCTGACGTTGCAACAGCGGCGCGACCAGATCCGCGGCGCCGTGGACGCAGGTCTCGAAGTTTTCGGCGAGGTCGGCGCCAAGGATCGTTGCAGCTCCGCCGCCGAACTGATCGAGCAGGCCAACGAATCCTTCGCTGCCGGCGCGACGCTGGTGCTGGTGGAGGCGGCCGAACTCGTGATCGGCGGCCAGCCCAACACGGCGCTGCTTGACGACCTGACGCGACAGCTCGATATGGCACGCGTGATGATCGAACTGCCCGGCGCCTGGATACCGGGCGTGCGCAGCTGCGATATCGAAGCGCTCAAAAAGCTGCTGGTCGATGCCTTCGGACCGGACGTCAACGTCGCCAACGTCTCTCCGGATACCGTGATCGACTTCGAGGCGACCCGTACCGGCCTCGGTGTCGCGGGTCCGCTCGGCTATCGCACGGCGTGATCGGCGCGAGGAGGTTGCGCCGAGCCGCGGCAACCGCTAGCCAAAGCCTCCGTCCGGTGCGAGGTCCTTCATCCATCGCACGATCCGCGGCCAGTCGTTTTCGAGCGTCGCTCGTCCCATGAACAGACCGAGATGATCGGTTGACACGACCTCGTGCTTCATCCGGTCCTGCGGAGTGCCGACCAGCCGCTCCGCCGCAAGCGCTTGCTCCAGAGCAACCACTTCATCGTCGCTCCCGACCAAGAGATAGATCGGAAGCCGCACCTGCGACAGGTCGATCGTCCGCCCGAGCGCGACAAAATTACCCGTAGCGAGTTCATTGCGCTTGTAGAGTTTCTCGATGACCTCGAGATAGTAGGTTCCGGGAACGTCGATGGTCCAGGAATTCCATTTCCTGAACACGGCTTCGAGCGCGGCGAATTCCTGCGAGTCGGCCGGATGAGGCGTCTGCAGCGATCGACGGATGGCATTCACCTCGACGGTATCGTTTCCCCAGAATTTCGCGACATTGCGACCGATGACGCGGCCGTTGCCGAGATCGACCAGGCTCCGGAACAGGGTCAGCGGCGTCGCCGCCGCGATCGCCGACAATTCGGATTGTCCGGCAGCGACATCGATCGGCGGCCCGGCCATCACGAGCTTGCGGACCTTCCCCGGGAATCGTGCGGCATAGACCAGCGACAACCAGCCTCCCTGGCACAGCCCGACCAGATCAACGGTGCCGCCCAGATCGTCGACCAGGACATTGAGATCGGCAAGATAGTCGTCAATTCCGAGAAATCGCATGTCCGCGCTGGCCGAGCGCCAATCGGCCATGAACAGCCGGTCGAGTCCGGCGCCACGCAGCGCGGCAACGAGGCTGTGTCCGGCAGCAAGGTCGGCGACGGTGGCGCCATGCAGCGCGAGTGGCGTGCACAGTAGCGAGGGGACCCCGCTTTCAACGATGCTGAAATCACGGAGCCGGACCGTCTGGAGCTCGAGCGCAATCCTGCTTGGCGTTACGCCTTCCGGTTCCTGCGCGGCGCGGTCGCCCTCCAGCTCCAATCCCAGAAAATGCGCGGCCATGGACGAAGCCGTTTCGCCGGCCGACACAGCGGCAAGCGCCGGCCAGAAGAACGCCGCATAGGCAAACTGATCTCCGAGACGCCGATCCATTGGTTATCAGATGTCCGCTTAGATGTGGCCTGCTTGAGCCAGATCAACCTTGTCGCGTCATTTCGGTTCGCAACGCCGGCAGCATGGCAGGCGCGACGCCCATATTGCCGCATTGCAGCGTGATCACGGCGATGCCGGCATCGTTGTTCGCCTCGATCCACGCTGATCATTTTGAGGCGAAGCCTTCCTAATCACGGCAAAGAACTTTTGACAACGACGGTTACGGTTAGGGTTACGTACGGTTACGGCTGAGGCCGGTTACGTGGTTACGTTACGGGGGTCTTTAGACCCCGTAACGCGTAACCAACCCCGAACCACCTCGTGCTTTAACCTCATTCGCGTCAAACCATCCACCGCTCGCCAAGCTGCCCAATGAGTCGTACCGCACCGGGCGCCGAGCCTGTCAAGCCGCGCCTTTCTTCGATCTCCCCGGCCGCTGCGTCGCGCCAAAGATCACCGGCGGTACCGCGCGATTGACGACCTCGCGCATCGCAAAGCTCGATTGAATCCGGGCGACCCGGGGCAACCGGGACAGCTCGGTTCTGTGGATGCGCTCAAAGTCCTCGATATCGCGCGCCATCACGATGACGATGTAATCGTCGCTGCCGGACATCAGAAAACATCGCACGACCGACGGACAGTTGACGACGGCAGCCTCGAACGATCGCAGCGCCTCCTCGTTCTGGCTCTCGAGGGTGACCCTGACCAGCACGGTCGTGGAGAGGCCGAAGCGCGCCAGATCCAGCACGGCCTGATAGCCACGGATAAAACCTTCCTCCTCCAGCATCTTCTGGCGCCGCGCGATTGCGGTGCTGGAGAGCGCCACGCGCTCGGCGAGCTCGACCTGGCTGGCACGGGCATTGGCCGTGAGTTCCGCCAGGATCGCGGTGTCGATATTGTCGAGCTGCATCACACTCACGACTGATTGTTTTGGATTGGGTTAGATGTCTGCGCCAGATCTTGCCGTGACACCGATTTCCAGCAAGGAAATGGATTAAAGCACTGAGATCGCGAGGTTTCAAACCCGAATCTGCGGTAGATCATCGACAGGGTCCAGCGAGGGAGTGCCAGCGATGCGCGTCGGAGTGCCAAGAGAGATCAAGATCCACGAGTATCGCGTCGGTCTGACGCCGGGCGCCGCCCGTGAATATGTCGCAGCGGGCCATAGCGTCGTCATCGAGACCAATGCAGGCGTGGGAATCGGCGCGACCGACGAGGCCTACCGCAAGGCGGGAGCGGTTATCGCCGACACAGCGGCCGAGATTTTCGCGACCTGCGACATGATCGTCAAGGTCAAGGAGCCGCAGCCGGGCGAATGGACCAGGCTGCGCGAAGGCCAGATCCTGTTCACCTATCTGCATCTGGCGCCGGACCCCGAGCAGGCCAAGGGCCTGATGGCTTCCGGCTGCACCGCGATCGCCTATGAGACGGTCACCGATGCGAAGGGCGGGCTGCCGCTGCTTGCACCGATGAGCGAGGTCGCAGGACGGCTCTCCATCGAAGCGGCAGGCGCTGCCTTGAAACGCAGCGCCGGCGGCCGCGGCATTCTGCTCGGCGGCGTCCCCGGTGTCGCGCCGGCCCGTGTCGTGGTGATCGGCGGAGGGGTTGTCGGCACCCATGCGGCGCGGATGGCGGTCGGCCTTGGCGCGGAGGTCACGGTTCTCGACCGCGCGATCCCGCGGCTGCGTGAACTCGACGAGCTTTTCGCAGGACGCATCCGCACCCGCTTTCCGACCACCGAGGCGATCGAACAGGAGGTGTTCGCGGCCGACGCCGTGATCGGCGCAGTGCTCGTCCCGGGCGCCAGCGCGCCCAAACTGGTCACGCGCCAGATGCTGAAGTCCATGCAGCAGGGCGCGGTGCTGGTCGACGTCGCGATCGATCAGGGTGGCTGCTTCGAAACCTCCCATCCGACCACCCATGCCGATCCGACCTACCAGGTCGACGGCATCATCCACTACTGCGTGGCCAACATGCCCGGCGCCGTCCCCCTCACCGCGAGTCATGCTCTCAACAATGCGACGCTGCCGTTCGGCCTCGCGCTTGCGAGCAAGGGGGTTGCGGCGGTCGCGCAGAATCCGCATCTGCGCGCCGGGCTCAATGTTCACCGCGGCCGCGTCACCAACAGGGCCGTCGCCGAAAGCCTTGGCCTGCCCTGCCCGCCGATCGAGGAGCCGATCGCGGCGTAACAGGACGTTTCGTCCTGTTTTGACAGGTCCGGCACGAGCGTCATCCGCCGGTCCCGGCAATGACAACAGGACCAGTGTGGGGATGTTCATCGCAACGGCGGCTGTGCTTCATCCGGCAGGCATTTTGCCGGCTTCGAAGAGGGCGACATCGATACTGAAGCTGCCATCGGGTGTGGTCTCGAAATAGGATGTGACATCGCTCGACACGGCTTTCTGGAGCGCTCGGATCGCGGCGACCTGGGCGTCGGGTGTCGCCATCCGTCCCACCCAGGAGGTGAAGTCGAGCCGCACGCGAAAGCGCCTGGTCGTTTCGCAGACCAATCCCGCCGCGGCCAGGCAGGCCTCCCATTCCGCTCGCGCATAGTCGCGCACATGCGAGGGATCCCGCAGCATCTCGATCGTCTGGAAGAAGGTGTCGCGCAACGCTGTCCCGGGCGCGACCGCATCCACGAAGCCTGCGACGCCGCCGGGTTTCAGCACACGAGCCGCCTCGCGCAGCCCGCCGGCAAAATCCCGCCAATGGTGCGCGCTGTAACGGCTCAGCACGACATCGAAGGAGGCGTCCTCGAACGGCAGATCCTCGGCCGTTCCCTGTCGGGTATTCACATTGCGGAGGCCGCGCTCCTTCGCGGTCGCCTCCACGACCGCGAGCATGTCTGTTGAGAGATCATAGGCGACCACCTCTCCCGCATGCGGCGCCGCGCCGAAGCTGACGTGTCCGCCGCCGCAACCGAGGTCGAGAATCCGCGCGCCGGGCCGGCGCCGCGCCAATTCCGTCAACGCTTCGAGATCGGCGCCGTGCGCGTGCACCTCGCTCGTGAGGTAGGCACCTGCTCGCGAGCCGAACTGGCTTTCCACCAAGGTCTCGTGACTGCGGTTCATCGTCGTTGCCTTTCGATCTGGCTCCTTGCGGGAGCGTAGCACTATGCTTGATCCGTAAACTGGTTTAAGTGCCTAGTTTATACGGGTATATTTTCCACCATGATCAAGCCACTCACCCAGGAGCGAAAACGGCAGCTCGGAGATTTCGTCCGAGCCCAGAGGGAGAAGCTGAGGCCGGAAACGCTTGGCCTTCCCGCTGGCGGCCGGCGCCGGACATCCGGGCTACGACGTGAGGAGGCTGCTCAGCTCTGTGGGCTAAGCGTGACCTGGTACACCTGGCTCGAACAGGGCCGCGACGTCTCCGTGTCGCCCTCTGCGCTGGCAAGGCTTGCCGACGCCCTGCGGCTTGGCCAAGCGGAGCGCGCTTACGTGTTCGAACTGGCTGACCGGCGGGATCCGGATGAGAGAGTTGGAGAAACCGATGCCGTTCCGCCCGCCGCCATCGCATCGCTGAAAGCCATCGACGCGCCGGCGTACCTGCTCGATCGCGGCTGGAATGCACTTGGCTGGAACAGACAGGCCGAGCAATTGTTCGTCGGCTGGCTCGACAAGCCGGGAGAACACAATCTCTTGCGCTATATCTTTCTCGAGCCCGGTGCACGCACCCTGATCCACGATTACGAGGAGCGCGCACGACGCGTCGTCGCGGAGTTCCGGGCAAATGTCGGAACCCATCTCGAGGACGCGCCGTTGCGTGCTCTTACCGAGGAGCTACGATTGAACAGCCCCCGGTTCGCGCAGGTATGGGATGAGCAAAGCGTGCAATCGCGCGAGGGCGGCATGCGCACTTTCAACCATCCGGGACGCGGAGTTCTTCGCTATGAACAGGTGACCTTCAATCTCGCGAGCCGATCCGATCTGAAATTGACGATCCTCTTGCCGGAAGCTCGGTGAACCGCCTGGCGCGGCGTCGCTGCAATGATGGGTGACTTTAAGCGCGAAGCCTGGCTCGTCATCCCGACTCAAATCCGCATATGACTTTCGATCCGTGCGGCGGCGCCGGAATCCACCGCGGCGCTGTCGACCACCTCGCCCCGCTTGAGCACGAGATAGCGGCCGGCGATGCCGAGCGCGAACGGCAGATGCTGCTCGATCACGATCATCGACATGCCGATGTCGCGCCGGAACCGCATCAGCACCTCCGCCAGGCGGTCGACCAGCGAGGGCTGCAGCCCCTCGGTGACCTCGTCGAGCAAAAGGACTTCCGGCTTGGCCATCAGCGCCCGCGCCACGATCAGCATCTTCTGCTCGCCGCCCGACAGCGTGCCGGCCCGCTGTTGCAGGCGCTGCGTCAGCACCGGAAACCATTGGCCAACCTGTTCCAGCGCCGCATCGAGATCCCTGTCGGACAACAGGCCGAGCCGCAGATTGTCGCGGATCGTCAGATCCTGGAACAGCGCCTGCTCCTGCGGCACATAGACGAGACCGCGCCGCCGCTTCAGATGCGGCGGCATGCGGGTAACGTCCTTGCCATCGAGCCTGACGCTGCCGTTCCAGGCCGGCAGGAAGCCCAGCACCGCCTTCAACAGCGACGTCTTGCCCATGCCGTTCTTGCCGACAATCGCCAGCACCTCGGATTTCGCGAGCTTGAAGGAGACGTCGCTGATCACCTCGGAGGTGCCGTAGCCGCTCACCAGCCCGTTGACATCCAGCATGCAGGTCATGGCACGACCTCAGGGGTGGCCTGCGCCCGGCCCGTATAGATCTCGCGCACCAACGCGCTGTTGACGACCTCATCGACCGATCCATCCAGCGCCACGCGTCCGCCGTGCAGCACGATGATGCGCGACGAGATCTCGCGGACGAAATCGAGGTCATGCTCGACCAGCAGAATGCACAGCCGATCCCGCGACGCCAGCGCGGTCAGGATATCCGCAAAACCCTGGCGCTCGGCCCGCGTCAGGCCGGCGGTCGGTTCATCGAGCAACAGGATCTCCGGCTCGAGCGAGAGCACCATGGCCAGCTCGAGCGCCTGCTTCAGGCCATGGCTGAGGTTCTGGGCCTCCTCGCCCAGGCGCTCGGCCAGTCCCGATCGTTCGAGCACGGAGATCGCCGCGGGCGGCAGCTCGAGGACCGTCGATGTTGCCGTCCATGACGGCCGCGTGCGACGGATACGGGCGACCCGCAGGCACTCGGCGACCGTCAGCGTCTCGAACACCGAGGCGGTCTGGAACTTGCGTCCGAGACCGAACCGCACGATCTGGTCCGGCGGAAGCCGATCGATCGGCTGCCCGGCAATGGCGACGAAGCCGCTCGAGCGCTCGCGCCCGTCGGAGAGGCAGCGGATCAGCGTCGTCTTGCCGGCGCCGTTCGGCCCCACCAGGCTCAAAAGCTCGCCGCGCCGCGCCGTGAACTGAACGCCGTCGAGCACCAGCAGGCTGCCAAAATGCTTGCCGAGGTCGCGAACCTCGATTGCGACCTCGCTTCCCTTCTCGGCGGCCGCGGAGTGTGCCGCCGTGGCGCGGAGGCAAACCACCCATCCATCCCGTCGCCGCGCGTCGCCGCGCAGGAATTGCCTGACCAACCCGACCAGACCATCGGGGAACACCAGAATGACCGCGATCAGCGCCAGTCCGACGATGAGCTCCCAGACATAGGGCAGGCTGCCGGAGAGATAGGCGCTCGCGACCTCGATGCTCAGCGCGCCGACGATGGCGCCGATGACGGTGCCACGGCCTCCGAGCGCGACCATGATGATCAGCCGTGTGCCGAAGGTGAAGCTGGCATTCTCCGGCGCTGCGACCGCACCAAAAGCGGCGTAGCCGAAGCCGGCCAGGGCCGCTACCACCGCCGTCAGCACCAGAACGACGATACGGGTGCGCGACGTATCGATGCCGAGATAGGTGCAGCGTGCGTCGTTGTCGCGGAGCGCCTTGAGCAGGCAGCCGGTATCGCTCCGCATCACGATCAGCGCCACCACGGCCGCAGCGACCAGGCCGAGCCCCGCCAGACGAAACCACGCCTCGAACGAAAGGTCGAAACTGTCGAAGCCGACGAGGCCGCTGGACGAGCCGGTGAAAGTTCCGCCGGAGTACAGGATCTGCACCAGCACGATGGGCACCACCAGCGATACGATCGATGCATAAAGCGGCGTCGAGCCCGGATAGAACGAAAGCCAGCCCGTCAGGAACGCAACGACAGCAGCGACGATGATGGTGGCGCCCAATGCCAGGAGCGCCTGCCAGGTGCCAAAGTCGAATTCGGTGAAGGCGATCGCCAGTGCATAGACGCCAATCCCGAAAAAGGCGGACTGGCCGAATGTCAGCGTGCCGCAATAGCCCCACATGATGTCGACGGTGATGGCCGCGATCGCGACGAAAAACGCGCGGATCAGGATGTTGACCATGTAGGTATCCAGCAGCGACGGCGCGATCACGACAGCGGCGATCGTCGCCAGGGCGAACAGTACGAGCCAGGATCTCGCGGCGAGCCCGCGGCCGATCGGCGTCGCGGCTATGCGCTTGATCTCCTGCGCCTGCTCGTGGGCCTCAGGCACGCGCAAACCCCTCGGGTCGGATGCGAAGCACGACGGCGGCGCAGATTGCGATCGTCAGTCCGCCGAGGATGGGATTGACGAAGGTCGATACCAGCACCTGCAGTCCGCCGAGCACGAGGCAGGAGAGCGCCAGCGTCAACAGCGATCCGCCGGACACCATGACCAGCATGAAGGCGCTGATCAGCCACGGCACGCCCATGTTCGGATCGACGCTCGATAGCGGCGTGATCAGCGCGCCCGCGAGCGCGGCGAGCCCGCTGCCGAGCGCGAAGGTGAACAGCCGGACGCGCGCGCTGTCGACGCCCAGGCCCTGCGCGAGCATCTCGTTCATGATGACGGCTCGTGTCGACAGACCAAGGCGGGTACCGCTGAGCAGCGCGGTGAAAACCACCGCGACGATCAATGCGGCGCCGATCATGACGATGCGATAGGCCGAATAGTCGACGCCCAAGAGGTCGATGGTGCCGGTGATCGGCGCCTGGACGAACTGCACCTCGCGGCCGAACGCCAGCGTAATGAGCTGCCCGATCACGATCCCGAGCCCCCATGTCGCCAGGATCGCGTCGAGCGGGCGCTGATACAGCCGCCGCACGATGGTCGCCTCCGTCACGGCGCCGCAGACGGCGCCTGCGGCAAAGGCGAGCGCCAGAGCCAGCACCCATGGCAGTCCGAGGCTGGCGCCGACCAGGGCCGCATAGCCGCCGACCGTCACGAACGCGGCGTGCGCGAAGTTGATGATCTTCATCACCCCGAACACGATGAGAAGCCCGGAGGCGATGATGAAGAGCAACGCCGCCGTCGTGACCGCATCGAGCGCCAGGGTCAGCATGCTCCCTCCTCTTCAACAGGACCGCGCGAAGCGGATTGCTGTCCGCTTCGCGCAAGCGTCGTCGCCGTCAGGATTTTGGCGGGCACTGCTGGCCCGGATCGACGTTTTGGAAGCTCTGAATGACCTTCACGCTGCCATCGGCCTGGACCTGGCCCAGATACATCGTGAGCGGCGCGTGATGCTGCTTGTCCATCCGGATGCTGCCGCGCGGTCCGTCAACGGACACATCGGCCAATGCTTTCAGGACTTTCTGCGGGTCGGTTCCTCCAGCCTTCTCGACCGCGGCCTTGTAGGCGTAGACGGCCTCGTATTCCGGCACCGAGAGGTCGTTCGGCGTCTTGAGGTCGGCGCCGAACTTCTTGCTCATGGCCGCGAGAAAGGTCTTGTTGGCGGCGCTGTCGATCCCGGTGACATAAGACGCGGAGATATAGATCCCGGTCGCATCAGCGCCCATGCTCTTGGCGGTGCCTTCGTCGACGGCGAGATTGCCGTAAGGCAGGCTGACGCCCGCCGCGCGCAGCTGCTTGGTCAGCGTCACATTGGGGGCCCCGCCCGCCGTCGAGGTGATGACGGCGTCGGCGCCGGAGGCCTTCAGCTTGGAGATGATCGACGTCCAGTCCGAACCGTCCATCGGCAAATACTCTTCGCCGACCACCTTGCCGCCGGTCTTCTCGATATAGGCCTTGGTAAAGGCCAGCATGCCCCGGCCGAAGGCATAGTCCGAGCCGATCAGGAAGTAATTCTTGGCCTTCTTCTCCTTGTTGAAATAGTCGACGATCGGCGGGACCTGCTGATCCGGCACCCAGGCGTTGACGTAGAGATACGGACTGCAGGATCTGCCCTCGTAGAACGAGGTGTAGATGTAGGGTGTCTTGCCGCGCGCGACGATCGGCAGGCCGGCATTGCGCGCCGCGCTGGTTTCCATCGAGATCAGCACATTGTCCTTTTTCTGGAAGATGAGCGAGTCGAACGCCTTCTGGGCACCTGCAGCTCCGGAGGCGTCGTCGGCGACATCGAGCGCGAGCGGACGGCCCAGCACGCCGCCCTTGGCGTTGATCTCATCGACCGCCAGTTGGGCTGACTGCACGACCGATGGTGCCACCACCGAGTTCGCGCCGGAAAGGCCCACCGGCACCCCGATCCTGATCGGATCGGCGGCCATCGCCGGCGCTGCCGCCGCGGCCAATGCAAAGGAAATCAAAACGAGACGCGAAGTCATCAGCTATTCTCCATCTTTTGCGAGTGTTCGAATGGGAGTGTTCGAATGTCCGTCAGTACCAACCGCGCTTGATGTCGCTGCCCAGCATCTCGTCGTAGAGATCGGAACGGCGGTCGCGCAGCACCTGATTGAAGGCGTTCCAGTTGCGCGCCCGTCGGGCTTCGCCGAGCGCAACGTCGGCGACCAGGATCTCCTCCTTGTCGCGGCTGGCGGGGCCGGCTATCGGCCAGCCGGTGTGGCCGACGATCAGGCTCTGGCCTTCGAAGGGCTGCCCCCGCTCCGTTCCGACACGATCGGCGCAGGCGATGTAGATCGAGTTCGAATGCGCCGCCGCCATGGCGAGAATGTTCGCCATCGCCTCGCGGCCTTCGGCCTGGCCAGGGATCGGCACCCAGTTGGTCGGGACGCAGACGATGTCCGCGCCCTGCAGGGCGGCGAGACGATAGGTTTCGGGAAACCAGCCGTCATAGCAGATCGCCATGCCGATGCGGCCGACCGCGGTATGGAAAACCGGAAAGCCGAGGTCGCCGGGTTCGAAGTACAGATTCTCTTCGTTCCAGAGATGGACCTTGCGAAAGGTTCCGATGGTGCCGGCTGGCCCGATCAGGACGGCGCTGTTGAACAGCTTGGCGCCGTCGCGCTCGCAGATGCCCGCGACGAGATGCAGCCTGTGCCGCGCCGCGATTTCGCTCCAGGCCTTCACGGTCGGCCCAGTCGGGATCGGTTCGGAAGCGGCGAAGGCCTCCTCGCGTGACCTGAACATGTAACCGCTGTTGCAGAGCTCCGGCAGCACGATCAGCTTGGCGCCGAGTTCGACCGCGCGATTGATCAATCCGATGCTGTGCGCGACATTGGCCTCGACGTTGCCGAGCGCCGGCTGCATCTGGACGCAGGCGATGCGAATTTTTGTTTCATCGGCTGTGGTCGGGCCAGATGAATGCGCAGATGACTCCATCGCACAACGCTCCCCGCGCAAGCCAGTCAAGCAGCCTGCACCAAACAAAAAGCCCCCGACTGCGCCAAAGGCGCAATGCGAGGGCTACACAGCCGTTTTCGTATGGCCTACCGGCCATAGCGGCGAGCAACGCGTGGCTCACCGCACCTCCCAGTAACTCTGAACCTCCGCTTCAAGTCAACGACGAAGAATGCAAAAAAAGCAGGCCGCTGCTGCTCAAGCGATAAGCTCAACGCTGCGTCGATGCGTCGAGAACGCCAAGTCCCCCAAGCGTTTCCTGCGCGCTGATGATCGAGACCGCGATATCGGCCATGGTCAGCCGCCGCTGCGTCGCCTGCTGGCGGATCAATTCATACGCCTCGAACTCGCTGACTTTCTTGAGACCGACCAGGATCTTGACCGCCTTGTCGACATCGCGGCGGGCTTTCAGCGTCTCCTCGAGCTTCTGGACCTTGGCTTCGAGCCTGCGCGTGTAGCCGCGCAGCGACCTTGCGAGCACCAGCGAGGAGAGGATGCCGAACGAGCGGATCGGCTTGTTGACGACGGCGTGCGCATTGCTGTCGAGCAGCCGCTTCAGAATCGTCGGGTTCTCGTAGTCCACGATCGCAACCAGCGTTGGCGGATGATCCTCGGAAATGGTCGGAAACACCGTGTCGTCCGAGCTCTCGACCAACTGGAACACGGTGTCGATATCGTGCGGTATCGTGGCGGGCGGCGGCCAGACGCCGCGCACGTTGCAGCCGATGCGCTTGAGCTGATCGATCAGCGCTTCGCTTTCGGCGTCGCGCGGGTGGATGACCAGAACGCGCGCGCCGCGCAAATCTTCGATCAGACGACGGACCCCTGGCTTCATGCGGTCGCCGCCTCCTCCGTCAGCCAGCGTCCGCCGATCGGTGAAACCGAAAGATACGGGTCCGGCTTGATCGGGCTCTTGCCCTCCCAGACGATGTCGAACTGGCCGTCGGGGCGAACCCGACCGATCCGCGGCGTCAGCCAGACGTGGTTGTTATCAGGATCGATCTGGATCGGGCCTTCTGGCGAATCGAAACTGAGCCCGAGCGCGGCCTCGACCAGCCGCTGGGTGTCGAGGCTGCCCGCCTGGGTCAGGGCCTTCTCGAACAGTTTCACCTGCGCATAGGCGCCGGCGCTCCACATGCTGACCGGTGTGCCCGCGCCGAAGGCTTTTGCGAAGGCCTGCTTGAACCGGCTGTTGCTCTCACGCTCGAGTGAGCCGAAATAGCTCGCCGCGGTCAGGTGTCCGGCGCAATATTCCGGTCCGATCTCGCGGATCTCGCCTTCGGCCATGGTCAGGCTCGCGATCGGCAGCTGGCTTGGATCCACGCCCATCGTGGCGAACAGCCGGTAGAATCGTTGCGCCGTGCGGCCGACGATCGTCGAAAACACCACATCCGGCGCCCGCATCCGGATCGTTTCCAGCGCCCGCTTCAATTCGGCGTCGCCGGCATCCATGGCGACATATTGCTCGCCGGCGACCTGGCCCGCATAGGATTCGATCAGGTCGCGCATGATCCGGTTGGATTCGCGGGGATAGATATAATCGGAGCCGATCAGGTAGACGCGGGGCCCATGTTTCCGCACGATGTATTCGGCGAGCGGAAAACTGTTCTGGTTGGGCGCAGCACCGGTATAGATGACGTTTGGCGAGTATTCGAAGCCCTCATAGAGCGAGGGATACCATAACAGCCCGTTGCGCCGTTCGATCGCCGGCAGCACCGCTTTGCGCTCGGCCGAGGTCGAGCA
Source organism: Bradyrhizobium sp. (assembly GCF_049581145.1). Classification (GTDB taxonomy): domain Bacteria; phylum Pseudomonadota; class Alphaproteobacteria; order Rhizobiales; family Xanthobacteraceae; genus Bradyrhizobium. The sequence goes on along the minus strand of NZ_JBAURI010001290.1, from coordinate 3,261 downwards.
CCCGAAGATCACGGAAGCGCCATCCTCGGTCAGAAGCCGGTCGGCCATCTTGCGGTAGGTCTCAGGCGCCGAACCCGGATCGTAGGCGATGACCTCGATCTCGCGTCCGAGAATGCCGCCGGCGTCGTTGATCTCCTGGATGGCCAGGGCGGTGCCGAAAAAATGCTCCGATTCCGAGATCGCCATCAATCCGCTGCGCGAAAACAGCACGCCAACGCGCCAGACCTCCCGATCGGATTGCTTAGCGAGCCGCCCCGCCTTTGCCATTTTGCCCTTGTCTCCTGCGGCGCCAGGCACGACAAGCGCGTGCGATCCTGAGTGCGACAGGATATTGCGGGTTCGCTCCGCCAATGGCAACTTTGGAATCCTCTGGGCGTAGCAGAGGCCGACATGCAAAATTCGTCGGCGAAAGTTGTTACGGAACTTCGCAAGCCCCTCGCCATTGTGCTATAGGTGCGAGGCGCGACGCGGCACGAAGATTGCTTCGGAAGCGATGGGTGGCTGGAAAACTTCTTGAAAACTTGGAGTTCTGGCAATGGCTACACAGATCGTGATGGATCACAGCGGCGACAGCCGATTTTCTTTCAACGCCAACGACACGGAGGCTCTCGCGAAGGCGGAGGAGCGATTTAGGGAGTTGACCCTGGTCGGCTTTACCGCTGCAGTTCGCACTGCCTCCGGTGAAGTATCCCTGATTCGTTCGTTTGATCCCGCCGCGGAAGAGACCTTGTTCTTCCCGCGACTTGTCGGCGGCTAACGCCGTCGTCTCGCGATGTGGCTGCTCCGACGACGCGCGGCAGAGGCACGCCCGCGAATGCGTGCCTTGCGCGAGTTGTACAAGAAGTTCCTGGGTGAGAATGACAGCGAATCCCGCGGATTGCGCCTGCTGAGAGACTGGCTGTCGGCTGAACAGCGCGCGCAATTCGACGCTAAGCGGTATTTCGAAGTCATCGGCTGCCATAGCGGAAGGCGCTACCGAATCCACTATGGTTCGGCGACGAATGTGCATGAGATCGACCACGCCGGACGTCCGAGGGTCGGCTGGTGCTTCGTGCCGGTTGGTTATCTGGTCGCAGGCGATGTGATGCTTGCGCAGAAGATCGCCCTGGAGACCAACGAGCGCGGCGCGCTGGCGTTGGCGAACAGGTTTGTCCCGAAAGACACCGACTGCCTGAACCTGCCCTATTGAGGCTGCCGCCGTTTTCACAATCGGCGAGATTCGCGGGTCGGAAGCCAGGATTTATTGCGACTTGTCGGTTTGATCGCGCTCCCTGCGCAAAAAGCCCAGCGCTGCAAGCATCGCCAGCATGAGCGCGGTGAGCATCGCCGCGCCGCGGATCTGTTCGATCGAAAAGCCGAGATCGACCCTGGCGACATGCCCAAGCATGATGGCCAAATAGCCGGCGACACAAATAGCAAGGGCAATGGTCAGAGAGGAGTCGATTCTGTCTTCCATTCGGCTCGTCGTCCTTTCTTGATGAGCTCCCGATATAGCTTGCTGAGCGATCATTCTATGTGAGGCGCCTCACAATTGATACCGCAACGCGGCCAAGGCCGTAGTAGCACGGATGAAAACGTCACGCGGTTGCTCGCCAGCAGGTCTTTGCCCGTGCAACTTGATCCTCTGAAAACCTTGGCAATCAACCGCCGCCTCGATGATTGCCGTGCGAAAGCTGTTGATCGCGACCGGCGCGTCCTTGCCCCCTGCCAAAACTTCGCGGACATTCGACCTGCGATAACCCACGGCGGCGGGGGACGTGACATGGCTCATCAGGATGCGGGATTCGACTATGATCGCTACCGGCAATTGCTGGTGGAGGCGGTCGACGAGCGGAAGCGGTTGGCGTTGATCAATCTCCTGATCGAGGAGCGGGCCATGGAACGGCTGGCGGACCACATCGCCTCGGATCGCGCGGCGATGACGGCCGCGGCGGTGGCAAACGTGGTCCGCGCGCGGCGCATCTGATTTGCAGATCCGCTTTTTGCGGGCGGTCTTTTGCAGATCAGCCTTGACCAACTTGTAACGCCGGATGCGGGATTTTACGGCGATTCTGTTAACGACGTGTCGCAACCGACCATAAAGATTTCAGAATTAAAACTCTCGCCGGTTCAGCTGGAACCGTTGGTTGAGAGGTATTTTGATGAATATGATTTCATACGTCGTGCCGCGCAGTATTGCCACTGCTGCCGCCACCGATCAATCGTTCGGAGCGGTTGCGCTGGTGTCCTGCCTCGGTCTTTTGGCCTCGGCTTGCCTGATGATGTTTGGCATCAACCTCGGCATGGCCTGGAGTTAGTTGGCTGCGTCCCTACCGCATGATGGTTCTGGTTAAGTCGGCCCCGCCCAGCGGGGCCTCTTACCTCTCCCCGCAGGGGCCTCTTGCAGGGAGAGGTAAATTCCGCAGCGCTGGACGTGGGCACAAGCCCTTTTATGACGCAGCAGAGCTGACTGGCGGGCGGATTGCCAGGTCTGGCGTTCGGGTTAGCGAACGGACCGCGCATTGATTGCGCGTTGCGACACGATTTTGGCGCAAGCTGTCTCCCCTGCGCCCTCCTCGCCGCGTTTTGCCTCGCCGCGCTGAATATCTCGTTCGCCATCGCACCATGGCCGAGCGGCGACGGCGCAGGAGATCACAGCCGCTCGGCTCGTCGCCGGGCAGAGCGCCGGGACCGGTTAACGATCCGCTATCGATGAGTTGAAGGTCCACGCGACCCGACCTTCTCCATCACTGGCGCGCGGCTAAAAGCCTCGATGACCTTTGAGGATCTGGAAAAGAAGCTCCAATCATTGCCGAAGCGCTAAGAAAACTCCGGCTATTTGCCGGTTTGTCGCGGCGCAATGAAACTCAGTCCGATCCGGTTTTTCTGGATCCAGGCGACGCTGCATTCATGCACTGATCCGTCGCTGGCCATCACCAGGCGGAAGCGCTGCGGGACGAAGGCTGGGTTATCGACGTCGATGGCCGCACCCTCGGGCGAAATATTACGTACCACACAGCTCATCACCGAACCGCTCGCGGAGACGTAGGCGGGTTCGTCGATCTCGGTGCGCGGATACTTGCGCCGTTCTTCCATAACCCTGCCCCGATCACATGCCCGTCCCAGGCTAGCCGCAAAGCTTAAACAAATCGAATGCCTTGTCGCGTGGCGCACGGCGCCGGCAGGTGGCGAGCCGAGGCCCGCGCCGCGGGCGCAGCGAACCCCAGCGGATATCAATCGCAAACGCGTTCGTGACGGCGTGACGGTGGGGTGGGCTTGCCG
>NZ_JBAURI010001289.1:0-4606 GCF_049581145.1 Bradyrhizobium sp. | reverse complement strand
GCGCCAAGCCTGTGCAGCTCGTCGCGCGGCATCAGGCCCTCGCGAAGCCGCGTGTCATCCTTCATTCAAAAATCTTTCGTGGCCATCCGGCCCGGAACCCGTTTTCATCCGAAACTCTAGCAGCGCTTGAAGGCCGTGCAACAACCCATCACATGTCCACCACATGGGACCATACCCAATCAGGCGTTGTCGGAGCCCCATCCGTGCGTTATCTGGGTCAAAGGCTGCGAAAATCGTGCAAAACTGGGCATTTCCGATGCAAGACCATCTACCGCCATCCTTCCTGGAAAACGCCATTGCACTGCAAAAATATGGCGTTGGCCAGCCTGTCCGCCGCAAGGAGGACGACACGCTGGTGCGCGGCAAGGGCAAATATACCGACGATTTCAGCCTGCCCGGGCAGGCCTATGCCTGGATGGTGCGTTCCAGCCACGCGCATGGTGTCATCAAGGGCATCGACACCGACGCTGCCAAGGCGATGCCGGGCGTGCTTGGGGTCTGGACCGGTTTCGACCTGGCCGCGTCCAATTACAGCCCGTTCACCTGCGGCCTGCCGCTGAAGAACCGCAACGGCACGCCGTTGTTGCAGACCAATCGCACGGCCTTGATGACCGACAAGGTGCGCTTCGTCGGCGATCCCGTCGCCTTCGTGGTTGCCGAGACGGTCGCGCAGGCGCGCGATGCCGCCGAAGCCGTCATGCTCGACATCGATCCGCTGCCGGCCGTGACCGACGCCGCCGAAGCGGTCAAGCCGGGCGCGCCGCAGCTCTACGACCACATCCCCAACAATGTCGCGCTCGACTATCACTATGGCGATGCCGACAAGATCGCGGCGGCGTTCGCCAGCGCCGCGCATGTCACGAAGCTCGACATCGTCAATACCCGCGTCGCCGTGGTCTCGATGGAGCCGCGCGTCGCGCTCGGGCATTATGACAAGGCGACCGAGCGCTACACACTGCAGGTCCCGACCCAGGGCGTCTCCGGCAACAAGGCGACTCTGGCGAAGATCCTGAACGTGCCGGCCGAGAAGGTTCGCATCCTGACCGCCAATGTCGGCGGCTCCTTCGGCATGAAGAACCTCAATTATCCCGAATATACCTGCATCCTGCATGCTGCAAAACAGCTCGGCCGTCCGGTGAAATGGACCGACGAGCGCTCGACCAGCTTTCTCTCCGACAGCCAGGGCCGCGCCCAGCTGATCCATGCCGAGCTCGCGCTCGACGCCGAAGGCAGGTTCCTGGCGGTGCGCCTCTCCGGCTACGGCAATCTCGGCGCCTACATCACCGGCGTGGCGCCAGGACCGCTGTCGCTCAACACCGGCAAGAATCTCGCCAGCGTCTACCGCACGCCGCTGTTGGCCGTCGACATCAAGACGGTGCTGACCAACACCACGCTGATGGGCGCCTACCGCGGCGCCGGCCGGCCCGAGGCCAACTACTACATGGAACGGCTGATCGACCGCGCCGCCGACGAGATGGGGATCAACCGGCTGACCCTGCGCAAGCGCAATTTCATCAAGCCGGCGCAGCTGCCGTTCGCCGCCGCCTCCGGCGTCACCTATGACAGCGGCGACTTCGCCGGGGTCTTCAGCAAGGCGCTGGAGATTTCCGATCACGCCAATTTTGCCCAGCGCAAACGCGAAAGCCGCAGACGCGGCTTGCTGCGCGGCATCGCGGTCGGCTCCTATCTCGAGGTCACCGCGCCGCCGAGCGGCGAACTCGGCAAGATCACCTTCGAGCCGGACGGCACGGTGAAACTGACCACCGGGACGCTCGATTATGGCCAGGGTCACGCCACGCCGTTCGCGCAGGTGCTTGCCGCGCAACTCGGCGTGCCCTTCGACAGGATCACGCTGGAGCAGGGCGACAGCGATCTGGTCCGCTTCGGCAACGGCACCGGCGGCTCGCGCTCGATCACCGCGACCGGCCAGGCGATCGTCGAGTCTTCCGCGCTGGTCGTCGCCAAGGGCAAGCAGGCAGCGGCGCATTTTCTCGAAGCCGCCGAAGCCGATCTCGAATTCGCAAACGGCCGCTTCACCATCGCCGGCACCGACCGCGGCATCGGCATCATGGAACTGGCCGAGCGGCTGCGCGACGGCAAGGTGCCCGAGGGCGTGCCCGCCTCGCTCGACGTCGATCACGCCACCAAGGAGACGCCCTCGACCTTCCCGAACGGCTGTCACGTCGCCGAGGTCGAGATTGATCCGGACACCGGCGTGGTCAAGATCGTGCGCTACACCGGCGTCAACGATTTCGGCACTATCGTCAATCCGATGATCGTCGCCGGCCAGCTGCATGGCGGGGTCGCGCAGGGCATCGGCCAGGCGCTGATGGAAGAGGTCAGCTACGACGAGAGCGGCCAGCCGATCACCGGCTCCTTCATGGACTACGCCCTGCCCCGCGCGGAAGACATTCCGCCGATGATCGTGGGCGACCATCCCTCGCCGGCCAAATCCAATCCGCTCGGCACCAAGGGCTGCGGCGAAGCCGGCTGCGCGGGCAGCCTCGCGACCATCGCCAACGCGGTGATCGACGCGCTGTCGGACTACGGCATCAAGCACATGGATATGCCGCTGACCCCCGAGCGGGTCTGGCGCGCGATCCAGCACGCGAAGGCCAATGCAGCGTAGCACGGCTTGCGGCATCGCGAGATCGCAGCGAGCTGGCTCCTTTTCACCAAGGCCTGACCGCGCTCACGCAGACGATCTGCGATACGGCCGGCAGGACCGGCCGGCGTATCGGCGAGCGCCAGATCAGTGATGATGCGATCCCTCGGTTCTTGTCACGGCCGCCGCGGCTTCGGCAGCCGCGCTGTGGTGAACCGCGGCGGCGCCCCCTCGTCAGCCTCGCGATGGCGCGTCCGATATGCCGGCTTGCCCCGATCACCAGAGCAGCCTTGCCGGCCGCGGGCTCAGGCCGACCATCCGCGCGCAGCCTCGAGCTTGCGCGCCCGTTCGATCAGCGACTTGCGATCGATCTTGTTGGTGCCGGCCCACGGCAGCTCACTGACGAATTCGATCCGCCGCGGATGCTGATAGGCCGGTCCATTGGCGATCGTGAACCGCCTGATCTCGTCGACGCTCGGCTGCGCGTCGGCGCGGGTGACGATGAACGCGACCGGCACCTGGCTGCGCTCCTCGTCCGGCAGCGGCACCACGACGGCCTGCTGCACCTTCGGGTGACGCTCGAGCAGCTTCTCGACCTCGCCCGGATAGATGTTCTCGCCCGAGCAGACGAACATGTCGTCGGCACGGCCGACGAAGTAGTAGAACCCGTTGTCGTCGCGGCGCATCACATCGCCGCTGTCGTACCAACCGTCCACGATCGCCTTGGCGGTCTGCTGCGGCAGGTTGTGGTAATGCGTCATCAACGCCGGATTTCGCATCAGCAGCACGCCTTCATTCTCGGTGCCGTTGATCAACCTTACCGTGTCGGAGTTGATGGGATAGCCCAGCGCCAGCGGCGGGGTCGCAGTCCCCTCCGGGTGCGGTCCGAACACCGCAGGCCCTGCTTCCGTCGTGCCGTAGCCGATCGAGAGCGTCACATTGGGCAGCACCTGCTTGATCTTGTTCCACAGCCCCATCGTCATCGGCGCCGAACCCAGCATCAGCCGGCGCACCGACCCCACATCGTTCCGCTTGAGCAACTCGGTCTCCTTGACCACCCGCGCCCACATCGTCGGCACCGCCGTCGCCGCCGTCACCCTGTATTTGGCGATCGCCTCGATATAGCCCCGGGTCTCGAAGGCCGGCAGCAAGACCACCGATGCATTGGTGGCGAAGATCGTCTTCAGCGCGAACAGGCCGTTCATGTGGAACAGCGGCTGGGCGATGACATAGCGCTCGCTCTCGTTCAGAGCGCCACTGGTGCGGGTCGCGAGCGCCCAGAGTTGCCCATGATGCGACAACGGCACACCCTTGGGCCGTCCAGTCGACCCGGACGTGTAGAGCATCTGGCCGACTTCGTCCGAAGCAGCCCCGACGCTGTCGAAATCGGCGGGCTGGATCGTGGCGGCGAAGCCGCCCGGACCGGCATCGTCAAAATCGATCACGGGGATGCCGTCGCGCACCAGAGGCCGGCTGGCGGCATCGACAAAGGCCATGGCGATCCCGGCGTCATCCATCACATAGTCGATGGTGTCGCGCGCCAGCTTGATGTTGACGGGCACCGCGACAAGCCCGGCGCGCATGATGCCGAAATAGGCGATGGCATATTCCGCACGATTCAACGAGACGATTGCGATGCGGGTGCCGCGGTCGAAGCGGCGGCCGGTGAGGTATCTGGCAACGCCGTTCGCCAGCCGATCGATCTCGCGATGGGTATAGACCCGCGCGTCGCCCGGCAGCGCCAGGTCGATGATCGCTTCCTTGTCGAGATTGCCATTGCGATCGACGAGGTCGCCGAGATTGTGCCAACGCATCAGCGAGACTCCATTCTTTCATGTTTCCGCTACCTCGCCGCGGCGGCGGCGCGCGGCAATTCGGCGGGTTGATCGAGCAGGTCGTAGTGACAGGCCACCATGCGGCCACCCAAGACCGCACGGAGCAGCGGCCGCTCCTGGCGGCAGCGCGGCTGCGCGATTGGACAACGGTCGTGAAAGCTGCAGC
>NZ_JBAURI010001288.1:0-2150 GCF_049581145.1 Bradyrhizobium sp. | reverse complement strand
ACGTACAGGAGATCGAAGTGCCTTGGATTGTTGGAGATAGACTGCTCCACGTGACGGAGGAAGCGGCGTAGGATGGGTAGTTCGAAGGGATGGAAGAGGAAGGCCAGGGTGGGCTCGGGGGGCAAGGGATGGGTAGTCGCGTCGGCGTGGTGAAGGCTCAGGGGGGAGAGGGCGTTGGCTTGCAAGTCGTTGTGCCAGAGGGAGATATTGGCATTGGCTATGCGCGCCAGGTCGGCGTTGAGCTCGACCCCTTCGACGCGGAGGAAGGGGAACTGGGAGGCGACAAGCATGGCGCGGCCTTTGCCTGCGCCGATGTCGAGGAAGACGGTACGCTCGATATCCGGTTGGGCTTCGCGGGGTTGAGGGCTCGTGCGCTGGAACCAGATGTCTAACAAACCATGGAGGATAGAGGGCGCGACGCCGTAGTAGGCGGTGAGCTCGGAGACCCGTGCGTCGGTTCCTTCGGCGATGACATGGCCGGGGATGAGGCCCGAGGTGTCGGTGCCGTGAAGCTGATCGAAGGGATGGATGGCGGGTCCGGGCTTGGGTCTCGGCATGAATATTCGGGGAAATCGGGTGCGTTTGGTGACGACTTAGCCCTGTTTCGGGTGACGCAGCGATGGGCTTAGCCTGGTTTCGGGTAGCGCCGCTTTTAAAGGATGGGAAACAGTGCGGGCAGGAGGTTGATCTGGACGCGGGAGATGGAGGGGAGGCCGAGCAGGCGATTTTCGACCTGGGCCGTGAGCTGGGCGTTGGCGGGATCGTCGGTGGCATTGCCGGCGCCAACGGCGTGGAGAGTGATGGCTGCGATGAAGCGCGGCGGGACACCGGGGACGTTGGCGCCCGGTGCGTCGAGGTCGGGGGTGAGGGTGGCGGAACGGACGAGGCCGGCCGCGACGATGTTGGGGCCGGTGGGGGTGTAGCAATCGCGTAGCAAGTGGAGGAGGTCGGCGTCGGTCATGAGTGGGACGTTAGTTGAGAACCGTCCTTCCCACTGTATCGTCCCGGGCGGAGGATGAGACGGTGAGTCACGCAGAGAGAAGCGAGTTTGCCGGTACCCATCCGGTCTGCTCGCCTTCTCCAAGTCGAAGTTTCCCAAAACCCCGTATTAGGGAAGAGACGAGGACGCATAATTGTGTGATGCTGAGCAGAAGATTCGTCTTCTTATCACTCACGGAGATCGTAAAGCATGAACGAGCCATTCCTTCCACGCCTGTTGAGCAGTGTGCGATGCGGAGCCGTCATTCTCGCACTTGCGTCGATTTCACTCACTTCGCAACATTGCATTGCCCAGGACCCGGACGTCCATCCTGTCAACGACGCTCAGGGCGCGGTTGCCGAACCTGCGATCTCGGGAATCTTGAAAGCCTTTGAGTCCTTCGAGGTTGTTGGGATACCGGCGGCTCATGGACAGAAAGATATCGATGACTTCATCTTGTCCCTCGTTCGCGACCCAGGCTTTGCGGCGTCGGTAAACGACATCGTCGTTGAATGTGGAAACCTGCGGTACCAACCCATTCTTGATCGGTATATCGCTGGAGATGACGTTCCCTTCGCCGAAGTACAGCATGTCTGGCGCGACACGACGGTTCAGCAAATGTGCGGCGCGTCCGGTTTCTACGAGCAGCTATACCCGCTCGTTCGCTCAATCAATCAAGGCCTTCCTGCTAAACACCGCCTGAGAATCGTTGCCGCGGATCCACCGATTGATTGGAGCAAGATCCATTCATACGCGGACCTAACGCCGTTTTTCGACCGTGATGGAAGCATCGCTTCGGTGATGCAGACCGAGGTACTTGCTAAGCACCGCAAAGCGCTTATGCTCTTCGGAGTGTTTCACCTGCTGCACGGAGGCGGGCCCGGGCAAGGGGATGCCGTGACGCGGTATGAACGCACCTACCCGGGCCGGACCTTCGTGATCAGCGATCTTGGATATTACGGCACAAGCGACGAACCGAATATAGACATGAAGGCTCCGGGAGGCGTGTGGCCGTCGCTCTTGAGGACAAGGAACAGCAGAATAGGCTCGTTGAGCCTTGACTCGTTTCTTCAATCGCCGATCACAACGGATAAGGATTGCAACGTCACCGCTGCATTCGGCGGCGAGTCTACCAAGACGGTCGCAGACCAGGTAGATGCTTTTCTCTATT
>NZ_JBAURI010001287.1:0-2192 GCF_049581145.1 Bradyrhizobium sp. | reverse complement strand
GGGCCCACTGTCAATCCGCAGCAAGCTTCTTGGTGTTTTGAGTGTTATTCTGGCGCTGGCATGCGGGTTGGCATTCTTCGGGATTTCCGCCATCAGCTCGACCGGTAATCTCGTGGTTCAACTCTATGACGGGCCGCTGATGGGCATCAATCACGCCCGGGCCGCGCATGCTGAGCTGAACGAAGCTCTTCTTGTTCTGCAGCAGGGAGAGAGCATGGGGGTCTCGAGTGGAACCGCGGCCAAATTCGAGAAGATTGTGCAAGCTGTCTTCGAGGACCTGGGCGTCGTTCGCTCGCGTGTACAGGCTGCTAATGTCACTCCAGCGCAGGCAAATGCCGAAGACAAGGTGCGCGACTGGTCAAATGCGGTCCTTAAAATCCTCAAACCTGCGCCGGGAGGGCTCACCGAACTGCCTGCGACGTTCACGGTGACGAAGCTCGGAAATGAAGCCGCCGCCGCTGTCGACGACCTCGTCGAAATGGTCGCTGCCTATGGCTACGACTATCGCACCGAGGCCGAAGCCAATGTTGCCTCCGCGCGGTTGACCATGATTGTCGCCACCGCCGTGAGCTTGCTGGCCGGAATGATGCTAGCGATCGGCTTCGCGTATTCTCTCAGCAAGCCGATCAGCATGCTGGCGAGATCGATGCTGGAACTCGCGGACGGCGATTTCGACATCGTGCTGCCAGGTCTCACACGCAAGGACGAAGTCGGTCTTGTCAGCCGCGCCGTCGAGAAGTTCAAGGTCGTGGCCGAGCGGAGGGCGCAGGACGAGGCGGAAGCGACGATCAATCGGGATCACGTCCTCGCCGCACAGCGCCGGGTCGATATGAGCAGGATCGCGGATGGGTTTCAATCCGTCGTCGGACAGATCGTACAAACCGTCTCGTTGACGTCGAATGAGCTCGAATCCTCGGCCAGCGCGCTGACGGGTACAGCGGAGCGCGGCAAGCAGCTGGCTACGGTGGTCGCGGCGGCGTCGGAGGAGGCCTCGACCAACGTGCAGTCGGTCGCGTCCGCCACCGAGGAGCTCTCCTGTTCCGTCCACGAGATCAGCCGTCAAGTGCAGGAATCCGCTCGCATGGCCTGCGAGGCGGTCCAGCAGGCACGCGGAACGACGGAGCGGGTCAGCGAGCTTTCGAAGGCGGCAACCCGTATCGGAGATGTCGTCGAACTGATCAATACCATCGCTGGTCAGACCAATCTATTGGCGCTGAATGCCACGATAGAGGCCGCCCGTGCGGGAGAGGCCGGCCGCGGCTTTGCCGTCGTGGCTTCGGAGGTCAAGGCGTTGGCGGAGCAGACCGCGAAAGCGACCGGCGAGATCGGCCAGCAAATCTCCGGGATCCAGACGGCGACACAGGAATCTGTCAACGCGATTAGGGAGATCAGCGGGACCATCGAGCGACTATCGGAGGTGTCATCGACCATTGCGGCAGCAGTACAACAGCAAGGGTCTGCCACCCAGGAAATCTCGCGCAACATCCAGCACGCTGCGCGTGGAACGCAAGAGGTATCATCCAACATCACCGATGTAGAAAATGGCGCCGGTGAAACGGGCGAAGCGTCATCACGCGTCCTGTCGGCGGCGCAATCGCTGTCGAGCGACAGCAAACGCCTCAAGCTCGAAGTGGAGAATTTCCTCGCGACGGTTCGTGCAGCTTGACCCACGCCCTAGCTGGATCGAGCAGCCATGACGGTCGCTTTCTGACAACTAAGGATAGGTCATTGGGGTGAGGGGAAGTTATTCGCCGTTTTGCGCGCCCAATTCCGGAAATGTGCAGGTATTGGACGGCATGGCGAGGGCTATACAAGCGCTGCGGCGGCCGAAGGGCGCCATTCGCGACTTGGTCGGACTGTCCGGAATTCAGCCTTTGAAAAGTGCAGACGACGCCGATAATGTCTGTTGCTTGGGGTAGACCGGAAGCCTCCGGAAGCCCAAACCAACGTCCGCCTCAATGTCAAAGTCTTCGCTCTTATGGCCAGGACGCCAAACAGTTGCTGCGAGTGCTGGTCCTTGGATAGGAACTGCTTTAGCGGTCCAAAGTCCGAATATACCTCCGCAGCGACAGCGCACGTCTTCGAGACGTTGTATGCGAGCCGGCACGTGCAGCGATTAGGCCTGCTAGGAGCCTGTCCATTTAATCGTTTTGGTCGAGTTCGACGAGAAACCACTTCTCCGAAATGTGCTA
>NZ_JBAURI010001286.1:0-23593 GCF_049581145.1 Bradyrhizobium sp. | reverse complement strand
TCACTTAGGTAGCCAACATTGTCGGCACCAGCGCCCGCTGCGTTGTTCCGATTCTTTCAAAACGAAAAGATCAAGCGACCGCGCCGAAGCACGCGGATGAAGGTTCGCGCGCTGCGTGGTGCGGCCGACCGAGCTCAGCGCGACAACAGCAGCACCGCCGAGACAGCAGAGATCGCCAGAACGGTCCATCTGAGCGTGTTGCGATCGATGAACGGGGCGATGTGCCGTGCCGCGAGAAAGCCGATCGGCACGCCGGGCAGCAGGGCCGCTGCGCGCATCAGTTCCGGCCAGCCGAACAATCCGAGCAGCACCAGCGCGATCACCGAGCCGACATACGCGACGGCGAAGAAGGCGCCGAGCATGGCGCGCGCGGCAGCAGGCTCGGCGTTCTGGAAAGCGAGCGCAATCGCCGGTCCATGGATGCCGACCATCGTGCCCATGATTCCCGACGCGCCGCCGGCGAGGGCCAGCCCTGCGGTCGTGGGGCGGACGGCGCGGTTGAAAAAGCTGACCATGACCGCGAGCAGGATCAGCACACCGAACAGTTTCGGCAAGGCCGGTCCCGAGGCGAGTTTCAGCGCAAAGGCGCCGGCGACGGTTCCGAGCGCGAGACCGAGCAGCGACAGCCGCAATCCCCTGGCGTCGATCGCACCACGCTCGCGCCAGGCGGTCGCCGCCGCCAACACGCTGCCCGCGAGCAGCATAGGGCCCGGAATGTAGGCGGGATCGAGCAGGGCCAGCAATGGCACGACGAACAGCGCAAGACCGATGCCGACCGCTGCCTGGAACGCGCAGCCTGTGGCCATGATGGCGATTGCGGCGAGCGCCTTGAGGATTTCCAATGCTGCCGGTTCGGTCAGCATGCGCGCTCAAAACATCTCGAAATATTCGCGATGCTCCCAGTCCGACACCTCGGCCTGGAAGCGCTCGATCTCGGCGGTCTTGATGTGCACGTAGTAATCGACGAAGGCGGCGCCGAATGCTTCGCGAAAGAACGGATCGTCGTCGAGCGCCGACACCGCCTCGCGCAGCGATTTCGGCAGCAGGTTCGCCTTGGTTTCGTAGGGCGTGTCGGCGGACGGGCCGGGCTCGAGCTTGCGATCGATGCCGTCGAGACCCGAGAGGATCTGCGAGGCCATGTAGAGATAGGGATTGGCGGCAGGCTCGCCGATCCGGTTCTCCAGCCGGGTCGCGGCGTCGTTCGCGCCGCCCAGCACGCGGATCATGACGCCGCGATTGTCGCGGCCCCAGATCGCGCGATCGGGCGCCAGCGAATAGGAGCGGTAGCGCTTGTAGCCGTTGATGGTCGGCGTCGTGAACACGGTGGACGCGCGTGCATGCATCAACACTCCGGCAAGGTAGTGTTGGCCCAACGCGCTGAGCGGCTCGGAGCCGTCCTTGGCCATGAAGACGTTTTCGCCGCCTGATCGCGCGACCAGCGACTGATGCAGATGCCAGCCTGAGGCGAACAGGTTCGGCAGCTTCGGGCGGCACATGAAGGTCGCGTGATAGCCGTGGCGGCGCGCGATCTGCTTCACGGCCGAGCGGAACAGTACCATGTTGTCGGCGGGCGCCAGGCCCTTCGCCGGGGCGAAGGTGAACTCGCACTGGCTCGGGCCGAACTCGACCTCGACGGAGCGCAGCGGCAAGCCCAGTGCAAGGACGTCGCGCCTGACAATGTCGAGCGCCGGCGCCATCTGGTCGTAGCGCTGCTCGGTGAGATACTGATAGCCCTGCGATAGCAGGCTGACCGACGGCGGCTGGCCGGGTTGGCCAGCATCCTCCGGCGCCATCCTGGCGTCTTCGAGCTTGAACAGGTGGAATTCCACCTCGAGCCCGGCGACGAAGTCGTAGCCGCGCTGTCCGAGCCGGGCGAGTACCGATTTGTAGAGCTGTCGCGTCGAGAACGGGATCGGCCGCCCGTCGGCGAAATGGATGTCGCAGAGCAGCCAGCCCGTGGCCGGCGACCATGGCAGCACGCGGAAGGTCAGGGGGTCCGGCACCATCAGGACATCGGCGGCCCCTTCCATCTCCTTCATACCGAACCCGCCGCCCGCGGTGAACACCGGAAACACCGTGCGGTGCGAGGTGTCCTTGGCGAGCATCGTGGTGGTGATGCTGCAGCCGCTTTCGAGCGACGCCAGCGCTTCGCTCGCAACCAGCGTCTTGCCGCGCAGGATGCCATGCTGGTCGGCAAACGACAGCCGGATGGTTTCGAGCTTTTGCTCCTCGACGATCCGGCGCAGCCGCTGCGCGGCGTCCTTCTGTTCGTCCGACCACAGCGCATGACGCGCGACAAAACTCAACGTGTCACCTCAAAATCCGAATCGTCGTCAAGATGAACGGATCGCTCCGCTTTGGTCGTCATTGCGGGGAGCCACCGGGCCTCGCCTCCGGCGAGCCCGATGGCAGGCTCCGCGATGACGCAATCCATGCCTCCGCCCGCAGAGCTATGGATTGCTTCACTGCGCTCGCAACGACGAACAACGCCCATCACTCCGCCGCCGAGAGATGGCGCACCTTTTCGGCGATCTCCTGCGGTACGGGTGCGATCCAGGGTGCGCCGCGCCGGCGCTTGACGTCGACTTCCATCCAGAACATCTCCCAGCCCTGCGTCGGGCCGATGCCGTCCATTGTCGCGGGACCCTGAACGCTGCGCGCGCTAACCTCGTCGAGACACAGCATGGGCTTGTCGCCCGCGGCGACCTTCTCGATCTCCTGCCGCAGCAGGCGGCGATACTGAACGATCGCCTTGTCGGCGCTGCCGAGATGCTCTTTGGTGCGGTCCTGGATCGGTCCCATCGATTCCACCGCCCACTGGTCGTGCACGTTGATGTCGCTGCCCATGCCGGTATAGGTCGAACGCGCCTGCTCCTGCGCATCAAAACCGTAATCATTGCTCTTGTTCCTGCGCGAACGGTAGTCCGGCAGCTCATAGAGCTCGAGCCGCTGCTCGCGCATCCTGTTTTTGTCAACCGGCGCGGAGTAGGAGGTGAAGATCGCGTACCAGTAGCAGTTCTCGTCATCGATGGGCACATGCCATTGCGTGATCGTCATCTCCGTGCTCATCGGAATCACGAAGCCGTGCGGAAACAGCTGGTTGGTGACGCGCACGTGGGTGCGCGCCTCGTCGATCTCGCGCAGCGCGATCAGCCGCAAGCCATATTCGGTCTGTTCGACATTGATGATCGGGCGATCATAGTCGCGCAAAATCCTGGTCATCGGCAGGTCGCTGCCGGCGGAGGCGCCGCGGAACTGCTTGCCGTAGGCGGTCGAGGTGTCCTCATCCTCGAAGAAGCGGTGCAGGTAGGAGGCATGCGAGGGGTCGATGCCGACTTCGAGCGCCTGCAGCCAGTTGCAGTTGATGTGGCCCTTGAAGGCAAAGGTATGACTGTCGGGTGCGACGAAGCAGTCGATCTCGGCAAACGCCGGCGGGGTGCCGTCGCCGAGAAAGGCCCAGAGGATGCCACTCCGCTCCACCACCGGATAAGAGCGTTGCTTGATGCCCTTGCAGAGTTGCGAGCCCTTGGGCTCGGCGGGCGTTTCCAGGCATTGGCCGGACACGTCGAACAGCCAGCCATGAAACGCGCAGCGCAGACCGCCGTTTTCCAGCCGTCCGAAGGCGAGGTCGGCGCCGCGATGCGCACAATGCCGCTCGATCAGACCATGGCTACCGTCCTCGTCGCGGAACAGTACGAGGTCTTCGCCGAGCAGCTTGATCGCCTTGACCGGTCGCGGACCCGAAAGCTCATCGACCAGCGCCGCCGGCTGCCAGTACATCCGCATCAGTTTCCCGCACGCGTCTTTGGCGCCCGTCCGGGTGATCAGGTCGTTCTGCTCCTGGCTCATCATGGCGGGGAGTCCTTTCGCGGGGTTGTTGCAGAGAAATTCTGTTTGAAATGAAATTACTAGGGCTATATTTCCTCGCAAGAGATTTTCTTGGGTTTCGTGACTCCGAATAGGCAGTATGTCCCGCAGAAGTGAGCCTCTCCTGACCCTTATGCACATGGATACGGGCGTTGTATTTGGACACCAAAGCGACGAACGCGCATTTTTCGAGTGGTTGAACCGTATTCCATGCGTTGACAGTTGTGTTGGCGATGCTCGCAGGGGCTTGGTCGTCAAGCTCAAACGTCGGCCCAGCAGAGATGATCTTAGGCAGCTTCTCGCGTTGTGCCATCGCTAGGGTGTCGACATGCGGCAGCTCGCCAAATTCAAGACGGAAAAAATAGCGACTGGTTTTGCGATCGCCGAAAATATTGGTATGAGGCGGTGTTTGGCGAACGGCCGCTTCGGAAGAAAACTCCCCGAACGATGCCAGCTCGTTCGTCTCGCTAACCGCACGCAAACGTCGTCGCGCCCAATTATCGTTCTCGATGCCAACTTTTTGGGCGACGAGCAACTGCGTGGAATCAGGGAGCTCTATGGCCATGGAGATCAACTTCAACTGGATCGTGCCCATTCTGCGCATTTTCGACATTGCCAAGGCCGATGAATTTTATCTGGGATTCCTCGGCTTCAAGATCGATTGGGACCATCGCTTCGACCCCGAAGCTCCGCTGTACCGGCAGATTTCGCGCGGCAATCTGATCCTGCATTTGAGCGAACATCACGGCGATGGCTGTCCCGGCGCCAGGCTTCGCGTCATGATGACAGGCGTCGAGGCCTTCCATCGCGAAATCTCCGCCAAGGGCTACCGTTACATGCGGCCCGGGCTCGAACAGACGCCCTGGGGAACGGTCGAGACCGGAGTGATCGACCCTTTCGGCAATCTCATCCGCTTTTGCCAGCCGGTCGAGCAATCGGGTGCGCCGTGACGTACGGGGACGCAAACTCATCCAAGCCGCCGACGGTCGACAAACACCAAGCACGATGGAATCAACCAATGAAAGCACCGACCATTCGAATCTCCATTGGCAAGTTCGACGCCGATCAGGCGGCGATTGTTGAGAAAAAATTGCACGACAGCAGGACGGCTCTGGAAAGCGGGATACGCGCCATGCGCGGAAATCTCGCCTATTACGTTGGAATCGATCGAGCCAACAATGCCATGCACAATGTCAGTATCTGGGAAAGCGTCGCTGACGCCAACCAAATGGCGACGTTTGCGCCCATGCTCGCGCTTGGAGCCGAATTCGCGACACTTGGCGTGCGTTTTGAGCGGCCCATTCTGAATTGCGATACGCTTTGGCAACTGGACGGGGCGTGATCGCGCGACTTTTCGTCAGCATGGCGGTCACACCGCGACGCTGCGCAGCCCGAACGCGCGCGCTTCGTTTTGCAGCACCGGCCGCACCGTGTCGATCAGCCGCGCGGCCGCGGCGTCGACTGACAGCCCGGCGGTATCGACCACCGCGGATGCCCGCGCGTAGAGCGGTTCGCGGCTGACCAGGATGTTGCGCAGCTCCGCCATTGCCGAGCGATCGTCGGCCATCGGCCGCAGGTCGCCTTGCCGCCGCACCCGCGCCATATGCTCTTCCGGGTCCGCCTTTAGCCAGATGGTGTAGAACGACGACAGGATCAGGTCGAAGGTCAGCGGCTCGGAGACGATGCCGCCGCCGGTCGCCAGCACCATCAGTTCCTTGCGCGCCAGGAGTTGCCCGAGCGCGGACTGCTCCATGCGCCGAAACCCTTCCTGGCCGTACAGCGCGATGATCTCGGCGACGGACAAGCCGTTCTGCGCTTCGATCTCCTTGTTCAGCTCGACGAAATTCCAGCCGATCTTTTGCGCGAGAATCTTGCCCAGCGTCGATTTGCCGGCGCCGCGCAGCCCGATCAGCGCGATGCCGGCAAAGGACGGCCGGCGATGCGCCGCCGTGCCGTGACCTGCGAGCGCGTCCTTGGCCTGCGCGATCTGACCCGGCGTGGCTTTGCGCAGGAGATCTCGGACCACCTGCCAGTCCGGCGCCAGATCGGCTGACGGGATCAGGTCCTCGAGATGCGCGCCCATCGCGTTGGACACGCGGCGCAGCAGCACGATCGAGACGTTGCCCTTGCCGCTTTCGAGCTGCGCGATATAGCGCTCGGAAATGCCGGACACTTTTGCCAGCACCTTGCGCGACATGCCGCGCAGCGCGCGCATGGTGCGGACGCGCTGGCCGAGCTGTTCGAGGAAGCCCGCCTCGGAAGGAGCCTGGGAGTAATCTTGGGAGTTTTGGGTCATCGCGC
The DNA here is from genome assembly GCF_049581145.1 of Bradyrhizobium sp. Lineage (GTDB taxonomy): Bacteria > Pseudomonadota > Alphaproteobacteria > Rhizobiales > Xanthobacteraceae > Bradyrhizobium. Next base: position 17,425 of record NZ_JBAURI010001286.1, on the reverse strand, counting down.
CGCTGAATGTCGCAACGTTACGAAACATAATGCCTGATGGCATTGACAGCAAGCGCGACTGATGGCCTTCTATGCATTATAATGCTTAAAGATTGGGGAGATGCGTCGTGAGCGGGGTGTCCTACAACGCGGTGACATGGCTGCTCGATCGCAACATCGACGAGGGCCGCGGCCGCAAGCTCGCCTACACCGACACGGTGTCCGAACTGACCTATGGCGGTCTGCAGCAACAGACCTGCCGGGTCGCCAACATGCTGCGCCGGCTCGGCGTCCGCCGCGAAGAGCGCGTTGCCATGATCATGCTCGACACCGTCGATTTCCCGGCGGTGTTTCTCGGCGCGATGCGCGCGGGCATCGTGCCGGTGCCGCTGAATACGCTTCTGACCACCGAGCAATACGCCTATGTGCTCGCCGACTGCCGCGCGAGAATCCTGTTCGTCTCGGAGGCACTGTTTGCCGCCGTGAAGGACATCGTCGGGCGGATGGCTGATCTCGACTGCGTCATCGTCTCCGGCCGCAATGCGCGTGGCCACAAGCTCTTGTCCGAGGAGATCGCGGGCGAAAGCGCCGCGTTTGCCACGGTTGCGACCCATGAGGACGAACCGGCGTTCTGGCTCTATTCGTCCGGCTCGACCGGTATGCCCAAGGGCGTGCGGCATCTGCACGGCAATCTCGCCGCCACCGCCGACACCTATGCCAGACAAGTGCTGGGGATCCGCGAGGACGACGTCTGCCTGTCCGCGGCAAAATTGTTCTTCGCCTACGGCCTCGGCAACGCGCTGACCTTTCCGATGTCGGTCGGCGCCACCACCATTCTCAATGCCGAACGCCCGACGCCGGCGGTGATGTTCACGCTGATGAACAAATATCACCCGACCATCTTTTATGGTGTGCCGACGCTGTTTGCATCGATGCTGCACGACGAGGCGCTGAAAGACGCCCGCTGCGGCGACCGTTTGCGCATCTGCACCTCCGCCGGCGAGGCGCTGCCGGAATCGGTCGGCAATGCCTGGAAGGCGCGGTTCGGCGTCGACATTCTCGACGGCGTCGGCTCGACCGAGCTGTTGCATATCTTCCTGTCGAACGCGCCCGACGATGTCAAATACGGCTCGTCGGGGCGGCCGGTGCCGGGCTATCAGGTGCGGCTCGTCAACGAGGCCGGCCATGAGGTGGCCGACGGCGAGGTCGGCGAAATGCTGGTGCATGCGCCCTCGGCCGGCGAGGGGTACTGGAATCAGCGCAGCAAGAGTCGCTCGACCTTCGAGGGCTATTGGACCCGCACCGGCGACAAATATGTCCGCGGCGCCGACGGCCGCTACACTTTCTGCGGCCGCAGCGACGACATGTTCAAGGTGTCCGGAATCTGGGTGTCGCCGTTCGAGGTCGAGAGCGCGCTGATCACGCATCCGGCCGTGCTTGAAGCCGCCGTGGTGCCGGAGGCCGATCCGGAAGGCCTGTTGAAGCCGAAGGCCTTCGTGGTGCTGCGCCCCGATGCTCCGCTCGCCGGTCTCGACGAGGCGTTGAAGGAGTACGTCAAGCAGAAGATCGGCGTCTGGAAATATCCGCGCTGGATCGAAATGGTGGAGTCTTTGCCGAAGACCGCGACCGGCAAGATCCAGCGCTTCAAGCTGCGGGAACATGGTTAGCCGTCATTCCGGGGCGCCTGAAACGCAAATGCGGAATCTCGATCGGCGAAAACAATCTCGCGATTCCGGATCGGCTCGCTTTGCGAACTGTCCGGAATGCCCGGCTACGGGGATAGAGGACAGATGACATCATGACCACGCTGGCTGCCTCCGGCTTCCTCAGCATCGGTGCCTCCGATCTCGAATACCGCATGATCGGTCCCGCCCCGGATCAGGCGCCCACCATCGTGATGCTGCACGAGGGCCTGGGCTCGGCCGCGCTGTGGGGGGATTTTCCGGATCGGCTGCGGGCCGCGACCGGCGCCGGCGTCTTCGTCTATTCGCGCGCCGGGTACGGCGCCTCGTCAGCCGTGACGCTGCCGCGGCCGCTCGACTACATGCAACGCGAGGCGCTCGACGTGCTGCCGAAGCTGCTCGACCGGATCGGCTTTCGCCGCGGCGTTCTGGTCGGACATTCCGACGGCGCCTCGATTGCGGCGATTTATGCCGGCTGTGTGCAGGATCATCGCCTCCGCGGACTTGTGATGATCGCGCCGCATTTCGTGGTCGAAGACGTTTCGGTTGCCGCCATCGCCGAGATCAAGACCGCCTACGAGACGACCAACCTCCGCGACAAACTCGCGCGCTGGCACAGGAATGTCGACAACGCCTTCCATGGCTGGAACCGAGCCTGGCTCGATCCGAAATTCCGCAGCTGGGATATCTCGGATGATCTCGCCTATATTCGCGTCCCCGTCGCGATCCTGCAGGGCGCCGATGACCAATATGGCACGATGCGCCAGATCGAGATCGCGCGGCAGGAATGCTATTGTCCGCTTGAGGTGACCATCCTTCGCGAGGCCGGACATTCCCCGCATCGTGAAGCGCCGGAGGCGACGCTGATGATGGTCACCGAATTTGTCGACGCCGTATTGCAGACTCAGCAGCGCGGCTCGGAAGGGCGCACTGCGCAGGGCCTGCCGACCTGACACATGCCGGGTCTGCGCATTACGCTCTGGCGTAATACCAGACCCGGTCAGCCCGTTCGCGACGGCAGGCACAGCTCGCGACTGGGCGGATTGGGTGCCTTGCTACCGGCTTTCGAGACATGAAACAAAATGCATATTCGTTTGTTTTGCGCTAGACCAGTGCGATAACCTGCATTATTGTGCATGTAACCAAGCGAACCAAAGACCAAGGATGGCGTCATGGCCGGGGAAGATCGCGTGCTCGCCGGGGGCGCGACGTTTATCGATTTCCAGACCGACCCTCAGCACTACCGGCACTGGAAGCTGGACGTCGCGGGTGAGGTCGCGACGCTGACGATGGACGTCGACGAGAACGGCGGGCTGTTCGAAGGCTATCAGCTCAAGCTCAATTCCTACGATCTCGGCGTCGACATCGAATTGGCCGACGCGGTGCAGCGGCTGCGCTTCGAGCATCCCGACGTCAAGGTCGTGGTGCTGCGCTCGGGCAAGAACCGGGTGTTCTGCGCCGGCGCCAACATCCGCATGCTGGCGGGCGCCACCCACGCGCATAAGGTCAATTTCTGCAAATTCACCAACGAGACCCGCAACGGGTTTGAGGATTCATCGGAAAATTCCGGGCAGCGCTTCATCACCGTCGTCAATGGCACCGCGGCCGGCGGCGGCTATGAGCTGGCGCTCGCCACCGATCACATCATTCTGGCCGACGACGGTGCGGCCGCCGTGGCCCTGCCGGAAGTGCCGCTGCTTGCGGTTCTGCCCGGCACCGGTGGGCTGACACGCGTGGTCGACAAGCGCAAGGTGCGCCGGGATCGTGCGGATTTCTTCTGCACCATCGAGGAAGGCATCAAGGGCAAACGGGCGGTCCAGTGGCGCCTGGTGGATGAGATTGCGCCCAATTCAAAGCTTGAGGCAAAGATCGCCGAACGTGCCCGCGAATTCGCCGCGTCCTCGAAGCGCAGCGGCGGCGGCAAGGGCATTGCGCTGACTCCGCTTGCCCGCAAATTCGACGACAACGGCATCCGCTACGGCTTCGTCAGTGTCGACATCGACCGGGGTGGGCGCATCGCGACGATTTCGATCCAGGCGCCCGACCAAACCGCGCCGGCGGACACCGACTCCATGATGGCGCAGGGCGCCGCGTTCTGGCCGTTGCAGGTTGCCCGCGAACTCGACGATGCCATCCTGCATCTGCGGATCAACGAGCTCGAGATCGCGATGCTGGTGTTCAAGTCGCATGGCGAGCCGGCGCATGTGCTGGCCGCCGACGCCTTCCTCGAGACCAACAAGGCGCACTGGCTGGTCAACGAAATCAGGCAGTACTGGAAGCGCGTCCTGAAGCGGATCGACGTCACCTCGCGCACGCTGGTGACATTGGTCGAGCCCGGCTCGTGCTTTGCCGGCACCCTGGCCGAACTCGTGTTCGCCGCCGATCGCTCCTACATGCTGATCGGCTCGCTGCAGGGCGACAACCGCCCGCCGCCTGCGATCGAACTCTCCGCCATGAATTTTGGGCCTTACCCGATGAGCCATGGCCTGACGCGGCTGCAGTCGCGCTTCCAGGCCGATCCCTCGGATGTCGCGCGCGCAAGAGGGAAGATCGGCGAGCCGCTCGACGCGGCCGCGGCCGAGGAGCTCGGTCTCGTCACCTTTGCGCTCGACGACATCGACTGGGACGACGAGATCAGGGTGTTCTTCGAGGAGCGCGCCAGCTTCTCGCCCGACAGCCTCACCGGCATGGAAGCCAATCTGCGCTTCGCGGGTCCCGAGACCATGGAATCGAAGATCTTCGCTCGCCTGACCGCCTGGCAAAACTGGATCTTCCAGCGCCCCAACGCGGTCGGCGAGGAGGGCGCCTTGCGGCGTTACGGAAGCGGCCAGAAGCCGCGCTTCGATATGACGAGAGTTTGAGAGTTCTCATGCGTCATGGCCGGGCTTGTCCCGGCCATCCACGTCTTTCTTGCTGATGCAGAAAAGACGTGGATGCCCGGCACGAGACCGCGCATGACGGAAATTGTGCCCAAGGAGGCTACGATGAACGTCAACATCATGAACGTCGACTACTCGACCAAGATTCCCAACAATGTCGATCTGTCTTCGGATCGGCAGGTGCTGAAGGCGCTGGAGGGCTGGCATCCCGGCTATGTCGACTGGTGGAACGACATGGGGCCGGAGGGTTTCCAGCAATCGCTGGTCTATCTGCGCACCGCCTATTCGGTCGATCCGCGCGGCTGGGCCAAGTTCGATTACGTCAAGATGCCGGACTACCGCTGGGGCATTCTTCTTGCGCCGCAGGAGGAAAACCGCGTCATTCCGTTCGGCGAGCATTTTGGCGAGCCGGCCTGGCAGGAAGTGCCGGGCGAATACCGCGCCATGCTGCGCCGGCTGATCGTGATCCAGGGCGACACCGAGCCGGCCTCGGTCGAGCAGCAGCGCATTCTCGGCAAGACCGCGCCCTCGCTCTACGACCTGCGCAACCTGTTCCAGGTCAATGTCGAGGAAGGCCGCCATCTCTGGGCGATGGTCTATCTGCTGCAGAAATATTTCGGCCGCGACGGCCGCGAGGAGGCCGACGAGCTGTTGCGCCGCCGCTCCGGCGATGCCGACAGCCCGCGCATGCTCGGCGCCTTCAACGAGAAGACGCCGGACTGGCTGTCGTTCTTCATGTTCACCTATTTCACCGACCGCGACGGCAAGATGCAGCTGCACTCGCTGGCGCAGTCCGGCTTCGATCCGCTGTCGCGCACCTGCCGCTTCATGCTGACCGAAGAGGCGCATCACATGTTCGTCGGCGAGACCGGGATCAGCCGCGTCGTGCAGCGGACCTGCGAGGCGATGAAGGAGGCCGGCATCAGCGATCCCACCGAGATCGCAAAGGTGCGCGCGCTCGGCGTGATCGACCTGCCGACCATCCAGAAGAAGCTGAACCTGCATTACACGCTGTCGCTCGATCTGTTCGGTTCGGAGGTCTCGACCAACGCCGCCAATGCCTTCAATGCCGGCATCAAGGGCCGCTATCACGAGACCCAGATTGCCGACGATCACCGGCTGCAGAACGCGACCTATCCGGTGCTCAAGCTCGTGAATGGCGAGATCAAGCGGGTCGACGAACCCGCGCTCACCGCGCTCAACATGCGGCTGCGCGACGACTACTCGCAGGATTGCGTCAAGGGCCTGTTGCGCTGGAACAAGATCATTGCGCTGGCCGGCTACGACTTCACGCTGACCTTGCCGAACGTCGCCTTCCATCGCCAGATCGGCGAGTTCAGGGATGTCCACGCCACGCCGGACGGCGTGCTGATCGATGACGCCACCTGGACCCGGCGCAAGGACGAATGGCTGCCCTCGACCGATGACGGCGCCTTCATCGCCTCCTTGATGCATCCGGTCACCGAGATCGGCGCCTACGCACCCTGGATCGCGCCGCCCAAGGTCGGCATCGACAACAAGCCCGGTGATTTCGAGTATGTGAAGATCGAGACGTGATTGAGAAGCGAATGGCGAGTAGCGAATAGCGAAACTACTCGCCATTCGCGACTGTCCATTCGCTGCGGCGCGCCCCGCGCCGCCTCAATGATCCCAGCCGTCGCCCTTGATGCCGGGATTGGCGTAGACGATGCCGCCATCGACCGCGATGGTCGCGCCGACCACGTAGTCGCCGGCGCGGGAGGCGAGATAGATCGCGGCTCCCGCGATATCCTCATCCGTTCCGATCCGGCCCACCGGCACCCGCGTCGCGACCGCATCGGCATGGTCGCGCGCCGCCCGGTTCATGTCGGAAGCGAACGGTCCCGGCGCGATCGCCGTGACAACGATGTGATCCTTGACCAGCTTCACCGCCATTCGTCGGGTCAGGTGAATCAGCCCGGCCTTGCTGGCTGCATAGGAATAGGTCTCCATCGGATTGACGAAGATGCCGTCGATCGAGGCGATGTTGATCACCTTTGCCGGCCGCTCGCGGCTGGCGGCGGCGCGCAGCTGCGCGGCCAGCGCCTTGGTCAGGAAGAACGGCGTCTTGAGGTTCAGGTTGACGACCTTGTCCCAGCCGCTTTCGGGAAACTCGTCGAAATCCGCGCCCCAGGCCGCACCGGCATTGTTGACGAGGATGTCGAGTTTGGCTTCGCGTTTCCTGATCTCCCCTGCGAGCATCTCGACGCCTGCGAGAGCGGAGATGTCGATCGGCAGCGCGATGCATTCGCCGCGATATTCGGCGGACAGCTCTTTCGCGGTGGCCTCGCAGGCTGGCGCCTTACGCGCGGTGATGTAAACCTTTGCGGCTCCCTGCGCCAGAAATCCGGCCGCGATCATCCTGCCGATGCCGCGCGAACCGCCGGTCACCAGGGCGGTGCGGCCTTGCAGCGAAAACAGATCCTTGAACATGCGTTGCTCCGTTGGCTTTGACGATGGTTCTGGGCGCGGCCCTGGGACGAGTCAAGAAAAGCCATTGCAGCCCCGAACGTTACCATTCGTCGACGCTGCGGCACGAGGCTGCGTCGACAATCGAGCGCAGCTTTTGCCGAGCCCGGCGCCCAGCGCCGCATGTCCGATAAATTTTTCCTGAAATGTGAGGCAAGACACAGGCGCCGGGTGCGGGTCACGCCATGCTGCGCCGCAGCGAGTTTCGATCCGCCCAAACTTAGAGCTGCTCGATCGATTTCCATGCGGAGTTTCAACGATGAGATACGCATCATATGCCGTGACTGGAGCGCCTTCGACCGGGTCGATCATTTCCCGCCAGGTGTCGAAGCTGACAGTGAATTTGTTCACGTCGATCTTCTGCGCGTTATATCAATCGCAGCGTGCTCAGGCGCGGCGCGCGCTCGACCGATATCGGCACCTGGTGTCTCGGGCCTCTGACGAGCAAGCGCAGGACCCGCCGGCCAATGGCGGGAGGCCATGACCATGTTTGCCGGTGAGAGGTCCCTGCGCGCGGCCGATCGTCGGCCCGGCTGCGTTTGCCGGGCGAGCGAGTCCTGATCGCGATCGTCGCGGTGCTGTTCTTGATCCTGCATATCGCTGCCGGCTCGATCTTGCAGCGCGCCGAGCCCGACCAATCCGCGCCGGCGCGGCAAGACGCGCAAATGGCGCTCTACGACTGATGCCACCAGATCCCCTGGTTCTATCGAGATCGGCGGCGGAGAAATCGCTGATCGGCGAGGTTGCCTCCGTGTCGTTGCCGTGCGCGACCAGCCGCCCGTTGTTGCGGTGTCGGTTCACGCCGCGTCGACGCGCCGAAAGCCGTTCCACATCGCGGTCGCGGCGCCGGAGGTCAAAACCGGCAGGATGCGCGCTTCCTGATAATTGCCGTTGAGCGAAACGCGCGGCAGCGCGGTCAGGTGGTCGGCATTTTCGGGAAACACCATGCCGGGCCGCGTCGTCACCGCGGTCTTGTATCCGGCGGCGCGGGCCAACGTGAATTCGCGCTGGCCTGCCGCCGCCCGGTCGCCATAGGGATAGGCGAGATGCAGCACGGGACAGTGCAGCATCTCCTCGATCAGCGTCCGGCCGAGCGTCAACTCTCCGCGCGCGATCGCCTCGCTTTGCCGGGCAAGACTGCAATGGGTGATGGAGTGCGCGCCGATCGTGACCAGCGGGTCACAAGCGAGCGGCCTCAATTCATCCCAGGACATGCAGAGCTCGCGGCAGATCGCGGCGTCGTCGACGCCGTGGCGCGCGCACAAGGCTGCGACTTCGCGCCGCAGATCGAGCTCTGCCAGTCCGCGCAGCCAGCCATGCAGCCGATCGAACGCGGCCTGCTTGGCGGTGGCGGTCGCGGTCTCCAGCCGGGTCGGCACGCCGCCGATGACAGCCTCCATCGCGGTGGCTTTCGAAACCACCTGCTCCAGCGCGATCCACCACAGGCGGCCCGAACCTTCGGCGAAATCGCTGGTGACATAGAGGGTGAAAGGCGCGTCAAATTCGCGCAGCACCGGCAGCGCGAAATCCCGGTTGTCGCGATAGCCGTCGTCGAGGGTGAAACAGGCGAATCGCCGCGCGAAATCGCGCCCGATCAGCCGATGATGGGCCTCGTCGATCGAAATGATGTCGATGTCGCGCGACCGCAGATGCGTCAGCACCGCACGCAGGAATTCGGGCGTGACCTCGAGATGGTGGTTCGGCCTGAATTCGCCGCCGCGGCAGGGCCGGACATGATGCAGCATGAAGATGGCGCCGACACCTGCGAAGATCGGCCGCAGCAGCAGGTGCGCGCCGCTGAAATACAGCGCTTCCAGGCCGGCGCGAATAACGGTGTGACGCAAATGCTTCATCGGCGCGGTGATGCCCCGTTAGGAGGTCATTCAGGAAATTAGCAAAAAACCGCTGAAGAAACCCTTAGCCGTGCGGGATACCGCCATCCTCCACCTCTGGTATTTGCAGTTTGACAGCCCGGCAAGGGTTTGTTTTCTCTGCGGCCATCGCGCCATCGATTTGAAGTTAACGCAAAGTTCCCGTAAGGCCGGGTGCCTCAGGTCGAAAAGCGGCACTTATATCATGGAGTTACCAGGACGCGGTTGCCAGAATTCGCGCCGGGGCATCGGCCCGTCTGCGCGAATTTGACTCAACGCGGTCCTGGGCGGGATGTCGGATGCACGGACTTTTCAGGTGGAGCAGCAAATGGTGGCCCGGTGTGATCCCGCTGGCCCTGTTTTGGGCAATCGCAGCCTGGACCAGCACCGCTCCGCTTGAAGCCGATCTGGCCGGCCGCAGCGCCGCGGCGCTCAAGGAGATCGTGCTCGACAAGACCCGTATTGCGGTGGAGGGCCGCGACGTCACGCTCGGCGCGGATGCCTTCGCCGAAGATGGCCGTCGCAATGCGGTGGCTGCGGTCGCTTCAGTGCCGGGCGTGCGCCTGGTCAACGACGAAACCCGATTGGTGCCGGAAGCCAAGCCGTTCGTATGGTCGGCCGAGCGCGACGTCGCGAGGGTCACGCTCGGCGGCAGCGCGCCATTGCCCGCGAGCAAGGCCCGGTTGCTGGAGGCGGCGCATGCCGCCATCAGCGGCATCGAGATCGCCGATCAGATGAACCTGGCGCGCGGCGCCCCCGAGCGCTTTGACGATGCGGCGCTGCTGTTGATCGGTCAGATCGGCAAGCTCAAGGATGGCAAGATCACGCTCTCCGACACCAGCGTGACGCTGTCCGGCATGGCGCGTGACCTCGGCGGCCGGGAAGCCATTGCAGCCGCGCTGAAGGCGCTTCCCGCGGGTTTCACGGTTGCTGCCAACGACGTCAAGGCGCCGCCCTATGTCTTCCAGGCCTATAAGGATCCGGTGGCGACCACGTTGACGTTGTCCGGTTACGTGCCCGACGACAAGGTCCGCGCCGCGCTGGCCGCTGCCGCGACGCGCAAATTCGTCGAGAAGGTGGTCGACAATCTCAAGCCGAGCGTCGGTGCGCCCTATGGCTTCGCCGCCGCGGTGGTGCCGGCGCTGGGTGCGCTGTCGCGGCTGTCGACCGGGACGCTGGTGGTGTCCGACCGGGAGGTGAAGCTGTCCGGTGATGCGCTCTATGACGCGGCGGCGGCGCAAATCCGCGCCGGCCTGGGCAAGGATTTTCCGCAAGGCTTTCAGTTCAAGGCCGATATCTCGGTCAGGCCGCCTTCGGCCCCGGTCGATCCGACCGTCTGTCAGCAGCTGTTTTCGGATATCCTGGCCAAGGGCCAGATCCGGTTCGAAACGGGAAGCGCGACCATCGATCCGGATTCCGCGGGACTGCTCGATCGGCTGGTCGAAACCGCGCTGCGCTGTCCGAGCGCCAATTTCGAGATTGCCGGACATACCGACGGCGATGGCGACGATGCCTTCAATCAGGCGCTGTCGGAAAGACGCGCGCAGGCGGTCGCCGATTTTCTGGTCAAGGCCGGGCTGCCGGCCGATCGTTTCACGGCGGTCGGCTACGGCAGTTCGCAGCCGGTCGCCAGCAATGACACCGACGAAGGCAAGGCGCAAAACCGCCGGATCGATTTCGTGGTGAGATAATCGAACATGGCCTATCTCATGATGTTCAATTGGGGCTGGCTGCTGGCGTCATTGCTGCTGGGACTTGCCATGGGCTGGATCGCGGTGGTGCATCGCGGCCAGGGCGTCTCGAAGGTGCTCGCGCGCTGGCTGGCGGCCGTCGTGGCCGCCTTGGTCGCTGTCGCGGCGGCGCGCCTCGTTCCCGGCCGTTTCGGCTACTGGCTGGATCTCGGGCTGCTGATGTTTGCGCTTTATCTCGTGGGCTGCACGGCGGGATCGTGGTTGCGCGCCTGGGTGCTCTCGCGGCACGTTCCGACAAAGCCGGTTGCCTGAATGCCCGCGATGTCGCGGGGTCGGCAATTTATATCCGTCTAACTTACTGATCTCTTAAATGAATTTAGCCGTCCCTCACGGTTTGGCCGCCTGCATTGACATTAATACGTACGTGCGTATTGCTTCGATATGCCCAAGCCTTCCCTCCGAGACAAGATCCTGGACGCCGGCCTGATGGCCATGTTCCGCACCGGCTATCATGGCACCAGCGTCCGGGATATCACCGCCGCGGCCGGCGCACCGCAGGGGTCATTCACCAACCACTTTCGTTCAAAGGAGGCGTTCGCCTCCGAGGTGCTCGATCGCTATTTTGCCAATGTGCGCTGCCTGGTCGCCGAGGCGCTCGACGACACCTCGCTCACGCCGCGGATGCGCCTCCGCCGGTATCTCGACATCATCACCGGCAGGCTGGAAGCCGGTGGCTGGAGCCGGGGCTGCCTGATCGGCGATCTCAGTCTGGAAGCCGCAGGCTCGAGCGACCCGCTGCGCACCCAGCTGATGGCGATATTCCGCGAGTGGCGTGTGCCGTTTGCTGCCGGCATCGCCGAGGCCCAATCCTGCGGCGAGATTGCCTCCGAGTTCGACGCCGACGACCTTGCCGAGTTCCTGCTCGCATCGTGGCAGGGAGCCATGCTGCGCATGAAGGTGGAGCGCGATCCTGCGCCGCTCGAACGATTCAAGAAGATCGTTTTTCAAACCGTGTTGAAGGAGCTGCCATGAGCCACCACACCAATATGACCGTTCGCGAGATTTCGCTCGAGGGTACGACGATGGCCTATCGCGAGGCCGGACAAGACGGCGCGCCGGTCGCCTTGTTTCTGCATGGCAATCCGACCTCGTCCTTCATCTGGCGTGACATCCTGCCGCTTGTTGCGCCGATGGCCCACTGCATCGCGCCCGACCTGATCGGCTTCGGTCAATCCGGCAAGCCCGACATCGCCTATCGGTTCTTCGACCATGTCCACTATTTCGAGGCCCTGATCGATAAACTGGACATCAACTCGGCCTATCTGGTGGCGCAGGATTGGGGCAGCGCGCTTGCGTTTCATCTCGCGGCGCGCCGGCCAGATTTCGTGCGCGGTCTCGCCTTCATGGAATTCATCCGCCCGATGCCCGGATGGGCGGACTTCCATCAAAATGATCCGGCGCGCGAATCCGCGCGCGAAACCTTCCAAAAGTTCAGGACTCCGGGCGAGGGCGAGTCGATGATCCTCGACGAAAACGCATTCATCGAGCGCCTGCTGCCGGGCTCGATCCTGCGCAAATTGAGCGACGACGAAATGGCCGCCTATCGCGCGCCCTTTCCGACAGCTGCGAGCCGCCGACCCATTCTTGCCCTGCCGAGAGAGTTGCCGATCGCCGGCGAGCCGGCAGAGGTCTATCAGGCGCTTCAATCCGCCCACGCAGCGCTTGCCGCCTCGAGCTATCCGAAGCTCTTGTTTGTGGGCGAGCCCGGCGCCCTTGTCTCACCGCTCTTCGCTGCGAGCTTCGCGGCATCTCTGACAAATTGTGCGCTCGTTCCGCTTGGGCCTGGGCGGCATTTCCTGCAGGAGGATCATCCTGAGGCAATCGGCCGCTCGGTCGCTGGCTGGATCGCCGGGATAGAGGCCGCCAATTCGCGTCGGACGCGGCAAGCTGCCTGATCGACGCCGCCCGGCCGATGCCGGCCAACCCGCGGAACCGCTCGGATATTCGAGGCGAGGGCTGGCGATGAGAAGGTCGCCAGGCCGCTTGAAGCTTGGCGGCTGTCCTGGTCGCTGCTGCCCACCTGTTTTGCCTGTCCCGGCGATTGGCTGGATCGTGGCGCGGGCTGGATCTTGGGCGACCTTGGGCTGATCATGTTTCCGTTATGTCTTGCGTGCTGCGCGGTGGCATCGTGGCTGTGCGCCTGGGCGTTATTGCGCCACCGGCCCGCAAAACCCACGGCGTGAGCCGGCGCAAGCCGCTTTTTGTCGCATGGCGGCGATGAACCGCGACGGTTCGGGCGGTGCGCGGAACGAATGCCGCAAAAGACGCGTTCAAACCTCGTGAATCGATCCAATCCAATGTATTGAAGGAACGTGGTTTTCATTCGCATGCGGCGAGTTCCACTCTGGTTCAAAACGCGCTACCACGTCGGTCAGCAAGCGTAGCCTCGGCGGCCGCCGGGCGCGTCCTCTGCAGCCGTCGCGGGATCGTCATTCGAGGTGTAGATGCTGGAAGCCATACGCAGGACGATCTCGATTCTGCGCCAGAAGCAAATCCTGCACAGGCTGGGAGTTGTGGTCAGCGTTACGGTCATCGGGGTCGCTTGCTATGTGCTCTTTCACATGCTGCGCGGCATCGATGTCGGCGAGGTCATCGAGGCGATCAAGCAGACCGAGCCGCGGCAGATCGCGCTTGCTGCGCTGTTCGTCGCGGCCGGCTATTTCACGCTGACCTTCTACGACCTGTTCGCGGTGCGCGCGATCGGCCATAGCGATATTCCCTACCGCATCAATGCGTTTGCCGCCTTCTCGAGCTATTCGATCGGCCACAATGTCGGCGCCAGCGTCTTCACCGGCGGCGCGGTGCGCTACCGCATCTATTCGGCGTGGGGACTGAACGCCATCGACGTCGCCAAGATCTGTTTTCTGGCCGGCCTGACCTTCTGGCTCGGCAATGCCGCCGTGCTTGGCCTCGGCATCGCCTGCCATCCGGAAGCCGCCACATCGATCGACCAGCTGCCGCCCTGGCTGAACCGCGTAGCGGCGGTCGGGATCATGCTGGCCCTGCTCGCCTATGTCGTGTGGGTCTGGACCCAGCCGCGCACGGTTGGCCGCGGCCCCTGGAGCGTGGCACTGCCGGGCGGCCCGCTGACGCTGCTGCAGATCGTGATCGGAATCGTCGATCTCGGCTTCTGTGCGCTTGCGATGTATGTGCTGGTGCCCGACGAGCCCAATCTCGGCTTCGTCGTGGTCGCCGTCATTTTCGTCTCGGCGACGCTGCTGGGCTTCGCCAGCCATTCCCCCGGCGGCCTCGGGGTGTTCGACGCCGCCATGCTGGTCGGCCTCTGGCAGATGGACCGCGAAGAGCTACTCGCCGGCATGATGCTGTTTCGTCTGCTGTATTATATTGCGCCCTTCATCATATCTGTAATCTTGCTGACGTTTCGCGAGGTTATCATCACCAGCCGGTCGAAGCGCCTGCGTCAGGCGGCGCTTGGCCTCGACGCCGGGCCCGCGCGGGAAGCCGCCTATGTGAGGGAGCGTGGAGACACTGGCGCCTGACAAGGACGGACACGGAGAGGCCGGTGCGATGGCAATAGAAGCTCCTTCTTCCTCTCCCTTGCCGGCGCCGTGGCCGGAAAGGTTGCGGCATTCGGCCCTCGTCCTCCTGGTCGCCGGCGCGGCACTTGCGGTCCTTGTGGTGTTCGACGAACTGTCGGCGATGCGCGCGGCGGCGGTGTTCGCCTGCATCGCCGCCGCTGCGCTGGTGCCGTGGCGGCTGCATAACTCCACCGCCTCGCGCGAGGATGTCCGCAGCGCCAATCCGGTGGAAACCGCGGCCGTCAGCGCTGTGGTCGCCGGCATGCCCGATCCCGCCGTGCTGCTCGACCGCGCCGGCCGCGTCATTCACCTCAATGCGGCGGCGGCGCAGCTCGCGCCTGCGCTGCGCCGCAACGAGCTCGCGCAATTCGCGCTGCGCTCGCCTGAAATCATCACCGCGCTGCGTGAGGCCATCGCCACCACCGAGCCGCGCCGCACCACCTATCTCGACCACGTGCCGGTCGACCGCTGGATGGAATTGATCATCACTCCGGTGCCGGTGCCGACCGTGTTCGGCGGCATCGACAAATGCATGCTGATGACCTTCCACGATCAGACCCCGCTGCGCCGGGTCGAGGAGATGCGCGCCGACTTCGTCGCCAATGCCAGCCACGAATTGCGCACGCCGCTGGCGGCGCTGTCGGGCTTCATCGATACGCTGCAGGGGCCGGCCAAGGATGACGCAAAGGCGCGCGAACGCTTTCTCACCATCATGCATGGGCAGGCCACAAGGATGGCGCGGCTGATCGACGATCTTTTGTCGCTGTCGCGTGTCGAACTGTCCGCTCATGTCCGCCCCGATACCTCGGTCGACATCGTCCCCATCATCCGACAGGTTGCCGACGGGCTGGAGCCGCTGGCACACGAGCGCCAGGTCGCGGTCAATATCGACCTGCCGGACCGGCCGGTCCTGATCGCGGGCGACCGCGAGGAGCTGTTGCGGTTGTTCGAGAACTTGATCGAGAACGCGTTGAAATATGGCGCCTCGGGCGGCAAGGTCATTGTCTCGCTGGTTGCGGCGGCGTCCAACGAAGGCGCTCCGGAAGTCCGCGTCATGGTGCGCGATTTCGGCCCCGGGATAGCGCCTGAACATCTGCCCCGGCTGACCGAGCGGTTCTACCGGGTGGACGTGGGGGACAGTCGCTCGCAGGGCGGAACGGGGCTCGGTTTATCGCTGGTGAAACATATTCTTAACCGTCATCGCGGCCGGCTTTTGATCGAAAGCGTGCCCCGTCATGGCGCCACCTTCACCGCCTGCTTTCCGCAGCCTAAAACTTTGGTATCGGCTTAAAATCTAGTATTATCAATGCCTTGGTTTGTCATCTAAGTGTCATCCAACCTTCGTAAAAGCGGCAATGACCGCCCTTAAACGGGGCGGCGTGAGCGCGATCGGGCGCAATTGGCGCTTCGCTCACTGATGGAGACCAGCAATGCATTTTGTCAAAGCTATCGTCGCTGCCGGCCTGGTCGCCGCATCGACGTCGGCATACGCCGCCGACATTACGGGCGCAGGCTCGACCTTCATCTATCCCGTGCTGTCGAAATGGGCGGACGCCTTCAAGAAGGACTCCGGCAGCAACGTGAACTATCAGTCGATCGGCTCGGGCGCCGGCATCAAGCAGGTCGAGGCCAAGACCGTGACCTTCGGCGCCACCGACGCGCCCCTGAAGTCCGACCAGCTCGAGAAGGACGGCCTTGCGCAGTGGCCGATGATCATGGGTGCGATCGTGCCGGTGGTGAATATCGACGGCGTGAAGGCCGGTGATATGGCGCTCGATGGCCAGACGCTCGCGGACATCTTCCAGGGCAAGATCACCAAGTGGGATGATCCGGCGATCAAGAAGCTCAATCCGAAGCTGACCCTGCCGACGGCTGCGATCTCCGTCGTTCACCGCGCAGATGCGTCGGGCACGTCCTTCAACTTCACTGACTATCTCGCGAAGGTCAGCGCTGATTGGAAGTCCAAGGTTGGCGAAGGGACCACGGTCGAATGGCCGGTCGGCGTCGGCGCCAAGGGCAACGAAGGCGTGTCCGGCAATATCGGACAGGCCAAGAACTCGATCGGCTATGTCGAATATGCCTACGCCAAGCAGAACAAGCTGACCTACACCACCTTGGTCAACAAGGCCGGCAAGACCGTCGAGCCCACCATGGAGGCATTCCAGGCGGCGGCTTCCAATGCCGACTGGGCTCATGCCCCCGGCTACTACCTGATCCTGACCGACCAGCCGGGCGACAAGTCCTGGCCGATCGTTGCCTCGACCTTCATCCTGATGCACAAGGAACCGGTCGACAAGGCGAACTCCGCCGAGGCCATCAAGTTCTTCAAGTTTGCTTTCGACAAGGGCAACAAGATGGCCGAAGACCTCGACTACATTCCGATGCCGGAATCGGTGGTCAAGCAAATCGAGAAGACCTGGTCGTCCGATATCAAGAGCTGAGACGCGTTTGAGTGACACGACAGTCCCTTCCCCTGACCGGGGGAGGGACAACCTTCGATCTCGGCAGTGCAGTCAAGAGAACTCGTTCAGGGAACCCGTTCGACGGCGTGCGCTGATTGCTTGGCCCTCCCCGATGAGCCGTCCGCTTCCGCTTCCGCTTCAGGTTAGGGGCGGGAGATCGGCGGGCCCGACGGAGGCGGCCCGGCCAGCGTAAAAGGACAGGGGATTGGCATGGCGGACATGGCCGTTCAACACGATGCAGGCGACGTGATGGAGGGCGCTGGACCTTATGATCGCGCCCGGGCCCTCAGTGCTTTCAAGTTCGGCGATGTTACATTCTATTGGATCACCCGTGTCTCGGCGATTTCGGTGCTGCTCATCCTCGGCGGCATCCTGATCTCGCTGATCGTGGGCGCCTGGCCGGCGCTCACGACATTCGGAATCTCGTTCCTGATGACGGCGCGGTGGGCGCCTTCGGCCGATCCTCCGGTGCTCGGCGCGCTCGGACCGCTTTACGGCACGCTGGTGACATCGGTGATCGCGATGATCATTGCCATTCCGGTCGGCCTCGGCATCGCGATCTTCCTCACCGAGCTTTGCCCGCAATGGCTACGGCGTCCGATCGGCATCGCCATCGAATTGCTCGCCGGCATCCCCTCGATCATCTACGGCATGTGGGGCTTCTTCGTGCTGGCTCCGATTCTGGCCAACTACTTTCAGCCGCTGCTGATCGGCGCCTTCGCCAACGTTCCTGTGCTCAACACCGTCTTCGCCGGGCCGCCGTCCTATCTCAGCC
>NZ_JBAURI010001285.1:0-2950 GCF_049581145.1 Bradyrhizobium sp. | reverse complement strand
ATGTTCACCTCGCAGGTGAAGACCGACGACGACATCCGTGCCATTTTGCGTGCGCGCGTCGATACCGTGTATCATCCGGTCGGCACCTGCAGGATGGGCGTCAATGACGCCATGGCCGTGGTCGATCCGAAGCTGAAGGTCCATGGACTCGAGGGCCTGCGCGTGGTCGATGCCTCGATCATGCCGACCCTGATCGGCGGCAACACCAATGCGCCGACCATCATGATCGGCGAGAAGGCCGCCGACATGATCAGGAGCGAAATGCGGGTGAATTGAGGCTCCGTCATTGCGAGCGAAGCGAAGCAATCCATCTCACCGCAGAGGTAAGGAAGAAAGAATGGATTGCTTCGTCGCTGCGCTACTCGCAATGACGAAAGAAATCACGTCAGCAGAAACCCGCCATCGACCGTGATCACACTGCCGGTCATGTAGCGCGAGGCGCTGGATGCGAGCAACAGGATCGCGCCGTCGAGATCGGACTCGGCGCCGATCCGGCGTTGCGGAATCCGTTTCGTCAGCCGCTCGCCAGCCGGCGTCGCCCAGAAATCATGGTTCATCTCGGTGTCGATGTAGCCCGGTGCCAGCGCGTTGACGCGAATCCGGCTGCCGGCGAGTTCCAGCGCCATCGCCTTGGTGGCCTGCACGATCCCGGCCTTGGAAATCGTATAGGGCGAGAGAAACTTCATCACAGCGAAGCCGAGCACGGAGGCGACATTGACGATGTTGCCCTCCTGCCCGCGCGCCATCATGCGCCGCGCCATCTCGGTCGCGGCGAAATAGGCCCCTTTGAGATTGGCGCCGATCACGGCGTCCCAGTCCGCTTCGGTCTGGTCGATCGCGAGTTTTTCGATCGCAATCCCGGCATTGTTGATCAGCACCGTGACCGGGCCGAGCGCTGCTTCCGCGGCATCGATCGCCCGCGCGATCGACGAAGTGTCGGTGACGTCCATCTCGACCGCCGCCGCACGCCCGCCACGGCCGCGGATCTCCTCTTCGAGATTTTTCAACTTGCCGGTCTGTCGCGCCGCGAGCACGACGGCCGCGCCATGCGCCGACAGCACGCGCGCGAACTGCCGCCCCAACCCCTGCGAGGCGCCGGTAATGAGGATGATTTCTTTACTGACGTCGAATAGGTCTGGCATGGCGAAGTCCCGGCTAAGGAGCGTTTTCAAGCGAAGTGGACCCCGGTTCGCGTGAAGAAAACGCGTCAAAACAAGAAGCCCGAGCCTTGATACAGACGATTTTAGCGACCGCAAACCCGTTTCATTGACCAAAACGCCGCGCCACAGCAAAAGGTCAAGCCAGCCGTGAACAGCTTCGACATCGCCGTCTATCTTGGCCTCGCCATCGCCGTGGTCACCGGATTCAACACCGGCCTGTTGCGCAGTGCGGTGACCATCCTGGCCTATCTGTTGGCGATGCCGATCGCGGTCTGGGCGATGTCGGTCATTGCGCCGCCGGTCAACGGCAATATCGCGTCGCCCTTGCTGCAGAATGGGGGATTGTTCCTCGGCGCGTTTCTGGCCGTCGGTATGGGGCTCGGCAAACTCGCGCGTGTGGCACTGGACGAGACCGTCGGATCGGAGGCGGGGCTGGCCGATCGCTTCGCCGGTGCGGCGCTCGGGGCTATCCGGGTCGGCCTGGTCGCCACCTCCGTGGTGCTGGTTTTCGACCAGTTGATCCCGCCCGATCGCCAGCCCGCCTTCCTGAACGGCTCGCAATTGCGGCCGCTATTCTCGGCCGCCGGACAGCGCGGCTTCCGCTCGCTGCCGCCCGAGTTGGCCGCCACCATCGACCGGCTGAAGCGGGACCAGCGGATCTAGCCCTTATCGCTTGCGGATAATCTCCGCGCAGATGCGTTCCGCGTCTGGCGGATCATGCTCCCGCAGGCTTGGCCGCCTGACCCTGATATGCATTTTGGCAAGGTCCAGTCCCTTATCAGCGGCGCCTGACTTGGCTACATTGCCCCGGCAAAGTTACCTGCGACAACACCTGCAAATCACCTGCAAATCACCTGACAGAACGGGAGTGAAACTGTGGATCTGGGCATCAAGGGCCGCCGCGCCATCGTCTGCGCATCGAGCAAGGGACTGGGACGCGCCTGCGCGATCGCGCTGGCCGACGAAGGCGTCCATGTCACGCTGACGGCGCGCGGCGCGGAAGCACTGAAGACAACCGCCGACGCCATCCGCAAAGCCCATCCCGGCCTCACCGTGAACGACGTGGTCGGCGACATCACCACCCCCGCCGGCCGCGAGGCGGTGCTGAAGGCCTGCCCCGATCCGGATATTCTGGTCAACAATGCCGGCGGCCCGCCGCCCGGCGATTTCCGCAACTGGACCCGTGACGACTGGATCAAGGCGCTCGACGCCAACATGCTGACCCCGATCGAGCTGATCAAGGCCACGGTCGACGGCATGATGGCGCGCAAGTTCGGCCGCATCGTCAACATCACCTCGGCCGCGGTGAAGGCACCGATCGAGATTCTCGGTCTGTCCAACGGCGCACGCGCCGGGCTGACCGGCTTCGTCGCCGGCCTCTCCCGCAAGACGGTGATCAACAACGTCACGATCAATGCACTGCTGCCGGGACCGTTCGAGACCGACCGCCTGCGCGGCACCGCCAAGGCCGAGGCCGAGAAGCGCGGCATCACGCCGGAGCAGATCCTGGCGGAGCGCGCCAAGCAGAATCCGGCCGGGCGTTTTGGCCAACCGGATGAATTCGGGCTGGCCTGCGCCTTCCTGTGCGGCGCCAAGGCCGGCTTCATCACCGGGCAAAACATTCTGCTCGACGGCGGCGCGTTCCCGGGAACGCTGTGAAGGCGGTCTGGTACGAGCGCAGCGGACCGGCGGCCGAGGTCCTCAGCTTCGGCGAGATGCCGACGCCGACAGTCGGCCCGGGCGAGGTCCGGATCCGGCTGGAGGCGTCTGGCGTCAACCCGGCCGATGTC
>NZ_JBAURI010001284.1:0-16413 GCF_049581145.1 Bradyrhizobium sp. | reverse complement strand
ATAGATTTTCATCGTCCCTCCTCCGTCGGCGACCAAAGCGCGTGGAGTTCGCCCCATCCTGCACGCAAGCCAGGATGCTCCGATCATGCTGACACCATGCTGTCAGTAGCGCCTGGATACAACAGGGCGACGCCGAACTGCGCCAGTGTTGGCCAAGGAGAATATCGTGAATTTCGTCTCGATCCGCATCATCACCGCTGACATCAAGCGCCTGACGCGCTTCTACGAGGAGATCACGGGCATCCCGATCAAGATGCTCACCGAGGATTTCGGGGAGCTGAAAACGCCGGCTTGCACGCTGGCCATCGGCAGCACGCGCACACTCCAGCTGTTCAGCGGTGAGATCGCCCGTCCCGCCGACAATCACAGCACCATCATCGAATTCCGCGTGGACGACGTCGATGCGGACTATCGCAGGTTGACCGGCGTCATTGGCCGCTCCCTGGTGCAGGAGCCGACCACGATGCCGTGGGGCAACCGCTCGCTCCTGTTCCGCGATCCCGACGGCAATCTCGTCAATTTTTTTACGCCGCTCAGCGTGGAGGCGAGCGGGAAGTTCGGCAAGTGACCGTAGCATCGGTTCGCTTGGGCGCCGCGCTGCTCGGCGTCGAGCGTGTCATCAAGAAAAAGCCCGCGACCACGTCGCGGGCTTTTTGTACTCTAAGCCGCTGCCCACATCGCTCAGGTCTGATCCAGAACCGATGGAGCTGTCGCTCAGCGACCTGAGCGAGCGATTTCAGTCGGGGCCGGTGCGATTGTCGCGGTCGTCGTTCTTGGCCGCGGTGTCAGGATGCTGAGCTGAACCGGCGTCAGCGTGGAGCTTGGCGCCGGGGCTTGTTCCCTGACATTCGCGGCCCCCAGCACGCGCAACTGCACCGCCGATATCGGCAGGCCCGTCGTTTCATAGCTCGGCAACTCCGCCGCGAAACCGGCCGTGCCGGCTGCAACCGTGATCACGGCGGCGGCCGCGATAGAAAGGGAAGTCATCTTCACACCGATTCTCCTGGATTAGGATTCCAGGACGCAGCCTACACTCCATTTATTGCACTGCAATAATATTTTGCTGCATCGCGAAAAGTTGATGAATATGAAATTTAATGCATATAGTTCAATATGTTACACAATTCCCGCACCAAACCCGGTGCCCGATTGACGGCCGTTGCTCGGGACTTTAGCGCTTCGCCGATCAGACCTCAGGCATTGGATACCGCTTCGGCCCACCATGACCGTGATTTCCATTCAGTCCCAGGTCGCCTACGGCCATGTCGGCAACAGCGCCGCCGTCTTTCCCATGCAGCTGCACGGCATCGACGTGATCGCTGTGCCCACCACCCTGTTGAGCAACCGGCCGGGTTACCCGACCATCCGCGGCCGGGTGCTCGATGCCCAACTGGTCGCCGATCTCCTGCTCGGCGTCGAGGAGCGCGGCGCGGTCGACAGCGCGCACACGATCCTGTCCGGCTATCTCGGCTCGCCCGAGATCGCCGCTGTCGTCGCGGACTTCGTGACGCGCGCCAAGGCGCGCAATCCCGCGCTCCGCTATTGCTGCGATCCCGTGCTCGGCGATCGCGACCGCGGCCTGTTCGTCCAGGCCGACATCCCGCCACTGGTGCGCGACCGGCTGTGCCGGCTTGCGGATATCATCACCCCCAATCACTTCGAGCTCGAATGGCTGGGCGGAGCGAAGGCCGCAACCCTCGATCGGGTGATCGCAGCCGCGCGAGCCCTGATGGCGCGCGGTCCCTCGACCATCGTCGTCACCAGCGCCGGGCTCGCCGACACGCCGGACGGCCAGATCGAGACCGTCGCCATCGAACGATCCGGCCAACGGTTGCAGGCGTGGCGCGTGCGCACGCCCAGGCTGCCGATCAGCCCGTCCGGCACCGGCGACCTGTTCGCCGCGCTGTTCGTGTCCGCGCGCGTTTGCGGGTCCAATACACCGGATGCGCTGGGCCACGCCGCGTCGGCGATCTTCGCCGTTCTGGAGCGTACTGCGGCGCGCGGCACCGAGGAAATGCGCATCGTCGAGAGCGCGGCCCTGCTGGCGCATCCACCACGCCGGTTCGACGCCATCGACATCGGCATTTGAGCGCCGGCGGCAGCCAAACGGGTCGATCAGTTTGCTCGCTCAGCGAGATCCGCGCGGGCTTGCCTCGCCTGCTCCGTGCTGACGCCGGCTGCGTGGGCGAAATGGCTACGGACATAGCTCGCCAGCGCGGCCACCTGCTCATCGTTCAGTTGCCAGTCAAATGCGGGCATTGCCGGGCCGGTCGGCTCGCGCTCGGTGGCGACCGTCGGCGCTCCCTGCAGGATCACGCGAAGCACGGTGGTCGGATCGGCCGCGGCCACGGACGCCGCATTGGACAACTGCGGAAACAATCGCGGAACGCCCTGCCCGTCCTTCTGGTGGCAGGCCGCGCAGAGATCGCCAAAGATGGCGCCGCCAGCCGCCAGCACGTCCGGGTCGACACTGCCCGCCGATGCAGCGGCCGGTCCCGATACGTCCTTCAGATACACCGCGATGGCTTTCACGTCCGCATCCGACATGTTCGAGGTGGAGAGTTGGACGACTTCGGCCATCAGGCCGGCCGCTGCGGCATATTTGTTGTGGCCGGCCTTCAGATATTCAGCGAGGTCGTCGGCCGTCCAGGCACCAAGCGGGCCCTGGCCGCTGGTGATGTCGGGCGCGACCCAGCCCTGCAGCGTGTCACCGCGCAGCGCCTCGGTGCTCTTGTCTCCGCCCAAGAGCGTCTTGGGTGTGTGGCAGGCGCCGCAATGCGCCGGTCCCTGGACCAAGTACGCTCCGCGATTCCACTCCGCCGATTTCGCCGCATCAGGCTGGAACTCGCGCGGCTTGAAATAGAGCGCGTCCCACGCGATCATGGCAGACCGCAGACTGAACGGAAACGGCAGCGTGTCCGACGTGACCGCGTGATGGACCGGCTCGACCGTGCTCAGATAGGCGCGAATCGCCTTGACGTCATCGCGCGACATCCGCGCATAATAGGGAAACGGCATCGCCGGATAGAGCCGGGCGCCGTCGCGCGCCCTTCCCCCTCGAACCGCGGCGTCGAACTGATCGTCGCTCCAGGCGCCGATCCCGGTCTCGTCGTCCGGCGTGATGTTGGGCGCCACCAGCTTGCCGAACGGCGTCTCGATCGGCCGACCGCCCGCGAAAGGCTGATTGCTGCCGGGCATCGTGTGGCAGCTGCCGCAATCGGCCGCCGTGGCGAGATAGCGCCCGCGGGCGATCTCGCCAAAATCCTGCAGTCCCGCGCCGCGGCAGCCGCCGACGCTGGCGCCGAGCGCGATCAGGGCGACTGCGATCGTCGCGCACTTATGCATTGATCAGCTGTCCGGGGTTCTTGAGATATCGGTCGCGGATCGCGTCCGCCGCCCAATAGGCGAGCGCGGCCAGCGTGCCCGTTGGATTGTAGCCGGCGTTTTGCGGAAAGCCGCTGGCACCGGTCACGAACAGATTGGGCACGTCCCAGCATTGCAGGTAGCGGTTGATGGCGCTGGTCGAGGGATCGGTGCCCATGATCGCGCCGCCGCACAAATGCGTGGTCTGATATTTGGTAACGTCGTAGGGCGCCTTGCGATACTCCTTCACCACCTGTCTGGCGCCCATCGCCTGGAAGATCTCGGCGAATTTGTCGGTCAGGAAGGCGTTCTGCCTGATCTCGTTGTCATGGAAATCCATCGTGATGCGCGCGAGCGGCCGGCCCAGCCGATCCTTGTAGGTGGGATCGAGATCGATATAGACGTCGCGGTAACTGTACATGCTGCCGTGAACGCCGGTGCCCGGCTTCAGAGCGCTCAGATAATTCTGCTTGACCGCCTGCTTCCATTGCGCGCCCCAGCGCGGCGTGCCCGGCGGGACCGGCGCCGTCTCGATCGGCCGGCCGTTGGTCTGCACCTGCCCCATGTAGCCGCCGCCGACAAAGCCGAGCGGTCCATGGTCGAAATTGTCGCCATTGAACTCGTCGATGCACATGCCGATGGCGCCCGAGGCGATGAAAGGATTGAAGATGAACTTGGACGGGTCGAAGAAGCTCGTTACGTCGGAAATAGTCTGGTGGGTGAAATTGCGCCCGATCACGCCGGTATTGGCGATGGGATCATAGGGCTTGCCGATGCCGGAGAGCAGCAGAAGCTGTACGTTGAAGATCGTATAGGCCGACAGGATGACGAGCTCGGCCGGCTGTTCCCATTCGTTGCCGGCGGTATCGACGAAGGTGACGCCGGTGGCGCGCTTGCCGGAGCTGTCGAGATTGATGCGGGTTACCTCGCAATTGTCGCGCGCAGAAAAGTTAGGCTTGCGCACCAGCACGGGCAGGATGGTCGTCTGCGGCGAGGCCTTGGAGTAGTTGCCGCAGCCGAACCATTCGCAGAAGCCGCAATAGCTGCAGGCGCCAAGCCGGACACCGAGCGGGTTCTGGTAGGGCCGCGACAGGTTACCCGAGGGCTGCGGAAACGGCTTGTAGCCGAGCTCCCGGGCCGCCTTGGCAAACAGCGTCGCGCCGAATGGCTGATCCTGCGCGGGCGTCGGATAAGGGCGCGAGCGCGCGCCTTCGAAGGGATTGCCGCCCTCGATGATCTGTCCCTTGATGTTTCCCGCCTGACCGGAGGTGCCGCAGAGATATTCGAAACGATCGTAATAGGGTTCGATCTCGTCGAACGTGACGCCCCAGTCCTGGATCGTCATGTCCTGCGGCAAGAATTGCGCGCCGTAGCGTTCGGTGAGATGGGTGCGGAGCACGAAATCGGAGGGCAGAAACCGCCAGGTCTCCGCATTCCAATGCACGCCGCCACCGCCGACGCCGTTGGGCGGCATGAACGCACCCCAGGAACGGATTGGCAGTGCGGTCTCGCTCATCTTGTTGCGGAAGGTGAATGTGGTCTGTTCGGGACGCAGGAACAGCTCGTGCCGGATCCGATAGCGGAGCTCGTCGGGCGCGAAGTTCGGCGGATAGTCGGTCGCCGTGTCGCGCCAGGGCCCGCGCTCGATCGCGACCACGTCGAGCCCGGCATCGGCGAGCTCATGAGCCATGATTGAGCCGGTCCAGCCAAGACCCACGATCACGACATCCTTCGCCGGCAGCTTTCGGGCCATGATCACCACTTCAGGATTTATGAGGAGTCCAGTCGCTGCGCCCGGCGATGCTGACGGGCGGATATGGGTAATGCTCGTTGTGGCGCTTCACCCAGTCACGATAATCGTATCGAATGCCGGGAAACCCGATCATCTTCCAGCCGACCATGTCGCGGTTGCCGCCGTGGATCGGATCGGAAAAGAAGCCCTCGGGAACGTCCTTCAGCAGCGCATCGAAGAAGCCCTGGGCGTCCACTTCGTCGAACTTCGCCGTGCCGGATTCGATCTGCTTGAGAATTTCGTCCTGCTCGTCGGCCGCAAGATCGGCGAAGGCTTTACCGCCGCGGCTGTCCTTGCAGTATTTGTCGAGCGAGGCGAGACCTTTCCGATAAAGCTCTGCGGGCGTCAGCGGCGACTGCGGTCCCTGCTGCTTGGTGCCCTTGATGAACGGACCGCGCCGATAGAGCCCGTCGGCTGAGCCATACGGGCCCTTCAATTGTCGATCGATGAAGACGGCGCAGCCGGCGTCCTTGCCGCCTGGCGTCTGCGGGTCCGGCGGGATGATCCGGTCGACGATGGCCTCGACCGCGCGCGCCTCGTCGGCGGTGAAGAACTGCCATGGACCCGGACGCTCGATCTCGGGCGCCGCTGACGGATAGGGCAGCCACGGCAACCGGTCGTGAACGATGCTCGCGCGGGTCAGCGATGTCGTTCCGGCAAACCAGACTGCCGCGGAGACGAGGAACTTTCGGCGATGGATCATGGCGCTGCCCGTGAGGCTCCGAAAACGCCCCCGAGCAACTTTGGTTCCTAGCTGCTAGCGGCCCTCACGGGGCTTATTCTGTTTGGCGAGCGGAATGGTCGGCCGATCGGCCGTCTCCGGCATGGTGTCCCTGCCCTGGTCGCCGTTGGCGTCGCTGCCGCCGGACGTCGCCGTACCGCTGCCGCTCCAACCCCATCGCCCCGCGGGGAATTGATGGGTTTCGCAAGAGCTCTACCCATCTACTGCTTCGTTTCACATGATCAGAACGTCGGAAACGCTTTGCTAGTGCAGGAGATTCTCCCGCATCGTCGATCCCGTATAGGCTGTCCGCAGCAGACCGCGATTTTGCAATTCAGGAACGACCATTCGGCCAAACTCCTCGAACATCCCAGGCGACACGTTGCCCTGCAGAACAAAACCGTCACAGCCGTTGGCATCGAAGATCTCCTGCATCGCATCGGCGATCATGACCGGGGTCCCGATGAGCGAGCGGTGCGAGCGACGATTGGCTTCTTCAAGAGTGACCGACTGCTCCTGCATGATCCGGCGCATGTTCTGCTCCAGGCCGCCATGCCCCTGACTACCCTTGGCGGACGCGAGCTCTTCGGCCGACCTGACCTTGCCAAGATCGGCGCCGAGCATGGCCGAGCCGGTGGCCTTCAACAGCTCGGGACTGATCAGGCTGTCGAGATAGTCCGCGCGTTCGCGGGCGATCGATTCGGTCTCGCCCAGCACCACCGAAATCGCCGGCAATATCGCGCACTGCTCGGGCGAGCGGCGATAGGTCTTCATCCGCGACTTGATGTCGGCATAGAATTCGACGCAGGCCGCCACACCCGTCGCCCCGCAAAAGATGGCTTCGGCCCATCGTGCGGCAAAGGCGCGACCGCGGGACGAGGCGCCAGCCTGCATCAGCACCGGCCGCCCCTGTGGGCTGCGTGGCAGCGACAGCGGGCCGCGGGTGCTGACGTATTTGCCGCGGTAGTCGGCATAGCGAACCTTCGCCGCATCGGCGAAAACACCGCCGCGCTTGTCCATGATGAAGGCGTCCGGCTCCCAGCAGTCCCAGAGCGCGCAGCACGCCTCCAGGACTTCGTCGCCGATGTCGTAGCGCAGGTCCTTCTCGGGAAGCTTCTCCATTCCGAAATTGCGCGCCTCGAAATCTGTCGAGGACGTCACGACGTTCCAGCAGGCCCGGCCGTTCGACAGCAGATCCAGCGACGCGAGCGTGCGGGCAAGATGGTAGGGATGATGGAATGTGGTGGAGAGCGTGGCTCCCAGGCCGAGATGCCTGGTCGCCGCCGCCATGATCGGGAGCACGGTCAGCGGATCCAGATAGGACAGCTGGCCACCATGATGGATATAGGCCGCGAAGCTGTCGTTGTAGATATCCGGAACGCCCTGGGTGTCCGCATAGAAGCACCCGTCGAAAAAGGATCGCTCCAGCACCTGTGCGATATGCTCGTATCGGCTCGGCAGGAAGATATCGTCCAGATCCGCTTCCGGATGCCGCCAGCCGCCCGGATGGGTCGAGGTCGCGCCGGTCTTCAAATACGCCATCAGGTGCATTAGCCGCTTTGCCATGTCACGTGCTCTCCCACTTCGCCCACCTGGATTTGCGAGCCGCGCCGGCCATCCCGAGCGCCAAGGCTAACGGAGATCGGGGAACTGTTCCAAAGCAAACGATATGCCGAACTGCAGCGGCGCCATGCCTCACGCCGATCACCCGCACTTGAGCGCGCCCTTCGAATTTGCGTTAACGCGTTGGTGAGGTTTTTGCCTGCAATTTCACGCTCTCATTCAGCAAAGAGGCACCATGTCTGACATCAGCATTCCCGGCGGACGGATCCGGTCTTTCGTTGAGCGGATCGAGAATTTGGACACTGAATTGCAGGAATTGAACGAGCAGAAAAAGGAGGTCTTCTCAGAGGCCAAGGGCGAGGGCTTTGACGTGAAGATCCTGAAGGAGATCATCAAACTCCGGAAGCAGGACGCCGAAGAGCGCGACGAGCACGATAGCCTGCTCGACATGTATATGAGGGCGATGGAAACAGCGGTGCCGGAGCCAACTGCCAAAGCCGCGTAGCCCGAACCTTCCGCTTCACTCGATCAACACGAAGGGCCGGCCCCGCAGGTCGGCGCAAGTGCTTCCCGGCTGCCGCCGAGCGAGGTTTGCTCACGGCAGCCGAAGAGCTTCCTCCGACTCACGGACGCCGGTGGTGGGAACGGTTCATATCCACACAGAAGCTACTCCGGCGAGCGATAGATGACGTGTCCCTCGAAAAGCCGGCGCGCGGTGCGGTAGACTGCGCCGAACTCGGCGTTGACCAAACCTTGCTCGGCAGCCGAGACCCGCGCATCGACCAGCGTGACTCCTGACGGGTGCGCGATCCGGATCGGTCCCGCTGACGTGGTCAAGGCGGCAGGCAGGCTGCCGGGGACGCGTGCGGCAACGGCAAGGCAGATCGCGCCCGTGATCGGCACGGCGCGATGCGGCTGGCCGACCGAGATCATGCGGACCCAGATATCGGTGTCCGACGCGGCAAGCTCGCGTCCCGACAGCGTTCGGCCGCTCCGCGGACCCGACACCATGGCCACTTTCGGGATGCCGGTCATGCGTCTGGCTTGCTCCACATCTCCGGCGATCTCCATCGCGATCGACGCGGCGCAGCGGATATCTTCCATCCGCTTCAGGAACAGCGCGTCCCCTTCCAGGA
The DNA here is from genome assembly GCF_049581145.1 of Bradyrhizobium sp. GTDB lineage: Bacteria > Pseudomonadota > Alphaproteobacteria > Rhizobiales > Xanthobacteraceae > Bradyrhizobium. The sequence continues at coordinate 7,838 of NZ_JBAURI010001284.1, read as the reverse complement.
CGTCCGGCAATTCGTCGCCGGACTTTTCGACCGCGCTTGCTTCCACGAACACGCAAGGGTTGGCGGCATCGACGCAGGAGGCCCGCACCGCGCCGAGACCGTCGATCTCGAACACGTCGCACGCCCTGCCGGTCGGCAACAGCTTGCCGGTGCGCGCGCCGCCGGGCTCGAGGAACTCGAGCCGGATCGGCGCCGCCCTGCCCGCCACGCCATCGATTTCGATGTCGCCGGTCGCGGCGAGCTTGCCGTCGTCGACGGGAAACCGCGCGACGATGATTTTGGAGGTATTCGTATTGTGGATACGCACCACGGCCTCGCCATCCGCGGGCGGGTTCACCAGGCCCTCTTCCAGCGCGAACGGCCCCACCGCCGAAGACATGTTGCCGCAGTTCGCACCATAGTCGACGAAGCTGTCGCGGATGCCGATCTGCGCAAACGTGTAATCCACGTCGGCGTCGGGCCGGCTCGGCCGCCCGATGACGCAGATCTTGGAGACGGACGAAATCCCGCCGCCCATACCGTCGAGCTGCCGCCCGTTCGGATCGGGCGAGCCCATCACCTGCAGGAAGATCGGATCCCAGGCCTTCGGGTTCGCAGGCAGGTCGTCCCGCCGAAACATCACGGCCTTCGAGGTCCCTCCCCGCATGAAAACCGCGCGCAACCGGTGACTGTCCATCAGCCCCTCATTTTCGCTCGAGGAACCGGCGCCTGGACGGATAAGCGGGGTCCGCCCGACCGTGCCGGACAGCGCTTCAATACCAGCGCATCGTGACCAGACACAACATGGATGGCGCAACCCCGCTTCAACAGAAGGGCTCGGGCCGATAAGATCACGAAATGGGCACAATAATGCTTCGCAGTCGCAGAATATGGCATCCATGTGAAAAAATTGCGGCGGACGCATTTGAGGGCTCAGCGTCGGCAGATAGCGCACTCGGCAAGTGAAACGGAGCGCGTCCAGACCGGCGCCAGCGCAACGGCTGCAGATCGCTCCACGCGCGGTCCGATTTCGCCGAGGGCGTCCTGAGGCCCGGGCACTGTCGATTCCCCGACAGGCCCGTCATATTCAGCACACAGAATGCGGACCGCTCGGGCACGCATGATGATCCATGGCGCGAATAACGCATCCGCCGGACTGGTCCGGTTCCTGCACTACCTCGCAGGTGGACAGCTTGGTTTGATCGAGCAGTGCGGTCTCGTCCGACTGGTCTGCCGAACTGGAGGTGCGGCGATGCCGTTATACGGGTACCATTGTGCGAGCTGCGCGGACGATGTCGAATTGCTGATCGGCTCGTCGGAAACGCCGGTCTGTCCCAATTGCGGCGGCAAGCGACTGACCCGCCTGATGTCGCGCACGGCGGCGCCGGGCAAGAGCCGCGGCATCATCAAGGCCGCCCGATCGCAAGCGGCCCGCGAGGGGCATCTGAGCAATTTCAGCCGCGCCGAACGGCGCCGCTGACGCACCCAGATCCGCGCGCTTCGGCGCACGGCGCTCAATCCGAGGTGATCTGCACCTCTGGCACGTCGTCGCCCGGCTCGGCGATGTCGAGCCCATCCTCCTCGGCGAGATCGACACCGCTCAGGCAGAGATCGCCATCGTCGACGATCAGGTTGATCGGCGTCAACGCCTGCCCCTGACAGGGGCCGATGAAGCAATGGCCGGTGTCGAGATCGAACTGCGCCCCATGGCTGCCGCAGACGACGAAATTGCCCTCTTCGTCCATGAACTCGCCGGGCCTGGTATCGAGGCGCGAGCCCTGATGCGGACACGCGTTTTCGAAGCCGAAGAACTTGTTGCCCTTGCGCGTGACGAGGATCGGCCACGGCCTGGCGCTGCCATCCAGTTCCCTGCGCATCAGCATGAAGCCGGTCGCTTGGCCATCCTCCACCTCATAGGTCGCGCAGATCGCAAACAGCGTGTCCATCGCCAGGTCCCTTCCGGTTCGACGCTCCAGCCGGGTTGCGGAAGCGGACACGTCTTGCTCAGCAATCCCTGTGCCAGCGCGTCGGATGCCAAATCGTCGCAAAATCAGCGCACATCCGGTTCTCCCCTCACGGCCCGAGAAGCTCATCCTGCGCGGGCTCTGGCAAGACAACCGCTCAGAACCGGGCTGGACAAAGCAAGCGCCGCGTAGCCTGCGGTGGAGCGATCACGTCTCGCCCGCGGCGAACCCGACGCCAAACGCCGCGGCACCAGATCTTGCGAGCAGCTGGCTATTCCGCCCAGGCCTGCGATTCATCGACCACTCTCACCTCGCCCGATCGGCGCTCGAAGATCGTGCCACCGAACAGCATCTCGATCGTTCCGATCATCAGCACGAAGGCGATACACACGATCACCAGGCCGGTCGGGGCGGCCGACAGTTCGGCGCCAGCTTCCGCGATCGGCCGTGAGGCGCCCTGCGGGACATCGACCCACCGCGCGCTAAAGGGCAGCGCGGCGATGTCGACCCAGCGATCGGCCCAAGTCGCAGCAGCATCGGTCGCGGCAGCGTCGGTCGCGTCAGGCCGCGCCTCCGGTGCCGTCCCGGGCGGCTGCGTCGGAGCGTCGTCAGGCAACATCTCCGACATCGAGTCGCGCCAGTTGGGCTGATTGACCTTGGTCTGATCCTTGGTTTGATTTTTGATTTGGTCCTCTGGCTGATTCTTCGCCCGATCCTTGGGCCGATCCGGCTCTGCCTCGGCTTCGCGAAGCGACGCCCGGCGCTGAACGCTGTGGATCTGATGGCGTTGCGCCGTCCTCGCATCCCAGCAGTGGTCCGAGCCATGCCAATAGATATGAGCGGCGGGAAAATGCTGACGCGCTTCAGCCTTGCTCATGCAGGATTCTGAAGCCAGCGCCGGCGCGGTGACGACCAACATCGTCACGACGATCACTACAACACGCATGGGTGCGCTCCGTCTCAAATCATCGGAAACCAAACAGGCAGCTTTAGCCTCCCTCAACACGCCAAGAATGGACGGGGCCGGGAGGCAAATTTGAGACCAAAATCGAAGCGCATTGCGGCGGCCCACGGGGAACGCCGCCATAATGCGGGCATGGCGCCGCAGCAAATGCCAGCAAAAACGACGTGCCAACGGCGATCCGTGCCCCTGCACGTCCGCGCGTGCCGCCCCCCGACATCTCGACGTGATAACAATGCGAGATGACGAAATCCGCGGCGCACGATTTGTCCTCTGCCGGTCGCAGCTCGCCCGCAAGTGGGGTGCGCGCCGGGCACCTTGAGACTCCGCAGCCGAATGCAGTAGGCCACGCCTCCCCATGCCTGCACGCGATGTAGGCTGTCCGTCGCGGCGACAGGCCGCTCAACAATCAACGCTGCGACAAGCGACGTCCCGACGGACCCGTTGCGCGCGACGACGCTACGCTGACCACGAACGCCATCTCGCAGTCGCATCGAGCCCAATCATCATTCGCTTCTCATGATCACGATGAAGGGCAATGGCGTCATCCGCGCCTTTGCGGCGGCTGCTCACGACGTTCGACTACCTGCGGGTCGGACCACGACAAACCAGTTATCAACCATTGCGCCGCGATCTGCCTTGACAGTTCGGGACAACAGGAGGAGCATCACAAGTGTCGCCACAAGCGACAATCACCAGCAAGGGAGGGTCTTGAATGACTCCACCTCCGCAGAGCAAGCCGCGCAATCCGCTGGTACACGTTCGGACCATCGCATAGCGGCCAGGCACACGAACGGAACGCCGGGCAAGGGTTATAAGTGGGCCGCATCAGTGAGGCATGGCCCCTTACCCGCCCGGCGCTGTTCTATTGACAGCCCGCTTCATAAACCCGTGCGAGTTGCCAGTCCTGCAATCAAGAGCCCTCGCGCTGCCCCGCATGAACTTCCACGTGAGCTTCGCCGCGCAAATGCCTCGCGTTCATGCTGTGCGAAAACGTGAGCGATGCAAACGCGCGTCATGCTCCCCCGTCACGTGGCGCGGCTCGTCGCGGTCAAATCGGTCCGCCGACGATCTCTCCGTCATCGGCGACAGCGAGCCCATCGCCAAGGTGGCTAATACGCTCGGCTGATACGCCCGGTTCATTCCCCTCTCGCCGAGCGTCTGCCTCGGGCGCCTTTCCCGCCACACCGGGCTTCCCCGGATAGCGCGCGGAGCGTCCGTGGCACGAACTCTGCATGGTTGAATCGACCGGGTCGTTCTCATCACTGAAAGGTGACCATGCTCGTTACTCTCATCGCCGTTCTGTGCAACGGCCAAGTCTGTCTCGAGAAAGTTGTTACCACCAGCGAGCAGTCGGGGATCACGATGTCGGCCTGTCAGGTCAACGGGCAAATCGGCATCGCCGACTGGCTCGCGCACGGTCCGTATCATGAGTGGACCTTGCAAAAGTACAAGTGCGTGCTGGGCAAATACGTGCCCAAGAGTGAAGCATGACCAGTGAAGCATGACTAGTGAAGCATGACCAGTGAAGCATGACCAGTGAAGCATGACCAGCCAGGCATGATTTGCCCGTGCGCCCCGTTGTGAGAGGCCTAGCGTTCAGCGGCGGAGTAACACGCCGGCCGGCGTGGCGCCGGCGATATCACGATCGTGAAGGCGCCCATTGTCGGCTGGTCTTGCCGATTGGATGTCGACTGACATGTGAATCATGAACCGTCGTAGCACAGCATGGCAGAACCGGATATCCGCCTGCTCGTCGGCCAGCCACGACCGCTTTGGGAGCTTTGCCATGACCCAGGCCTCCGTCACATTACGGACGATCGAGATTGAGCAGATCCGGATCTCGTCCGACAGACCATTCGCCCAGGTTCGCCGGAGGCTCGAAGACGTCGCGCCGAAATTCGATCCCGATATCGTCGATGTCTTGCAGCGCGCCGATCAGCAGCGCGCTGCGGACTACGAGCAGAGCGGGCCAAAACTGTCGATTTTCGTCGAGCGCGATCACGGCGCACTGCTGCAGATCATCGGCCGCCGGCGCAGCGCGGCGCGACACGAAATCGGCAATCCCGTCACGGCGTCAAAGATGACACGTCATCAGCTCGCAGCCGCGCTCTACGCGCCGCTGCGGGTGGCCCTGTTCGAGGACGAGCGCGGCATGGCCGCGCCTCGCGCCTATTCCGGCACCGGAACATCGAAGGTGTTCAGCGTGACCGAGACCATGCAGTAGAGACCGATGAGGTAGGACAGTTCGGCTGCGCCATGCGCGCCGAACTGTTCGACCGCCGCCTTGTATGTCAACTCGGGAAGCACGCCGCCATTCACCAGCGCCCAGGCGAAGTCGTAGGCTACCGCCTCCTGGCGAGTCAGGTCGGAGGGCCTCTGACCTGCCACGATCGTCGCAAGCTTGTCGTCGGACAGGCCGCGCTGTTCCGCGACCAGCACGTGAGCGTATAATTCGTAGGCCGAATGGAAGTGCGATCCGGTGACGAGGATCGCGACTTCGCGAACCGCGGCAGGGAGCGACGGGTTCGATACCATCGCCTTGACCAGGTCCCAGACCGGTTTTCCGAAGGCCGGCTCGCGCAGCCAGGGATTCCACGGGCCGAGCAGCGCGCCATCGGCGCGGATGTTCACAAAACCCTTGAAATGCCCTGCGATGCCCTCGCGCATATCCTGGTAGAGCGGCTTCTGCGCGTCGCTGAGTTCTGCGGGATCGAGAATGGGAAGACGCATCGGTGGCTCCATTGATGATCGAATTCGCACGCCTCGCGTCGTCGCACGAGGTGGCGTCTTGCATCGGTGAAAAGAACGCCTGACAGCAAAGCCGAACAACCCCCGCTGGTTCCAGCAGACCCTCGGGGCGCGTTTGCACGACATCGGCAATAGACGACGAATGCAACACACCGATGATGAGCGGACAGATCGGCGGATGCCGGCGACCATTGCCCGCTGCGTGGGCAGAAAACTCCCTGTCGTGATCAAGCCTTTGGCAGGATCGACATCATCCGCCCTGACGGCCCTGGGCGGATTGCGCCCATCGGGCCGCGCAGCCCCGAAGCGCGCATTGCGGGGCCGCGAAGCCGGCCGCCGCCTCCGTAGCTGTCCTTAGAGGATTGATCCGAATTTTCCGCCGGCCTCCTCGCTGATAGCCTCGTCTCAAGGTGGCTTTTTGCAGGAGGCGGCTCATGGCCCAGATCTATTTCCATTGCACCAGCACCGAAGGGCTGATGATCGGTCATTGCGGCGCGGCCGTCGGCGACCTGGCGGAAGCGAAGGATCAGGCCACCCTGCTGATGCGGTCGCTGATCATGGAGCCCGGCGAGGAGGATTGGCGCAGCTGGGTCCTGCATGCCAGCGACGATCTCGGCGAGGAGATTTTTGCGCTGCCCTTCGCCGCGATGCTCGGCAAGCCACATTGAGCCATGGCGCACCGCGCTCACGGCACCTTGAGCGCAGCGGATGCATCCGGGCGCCGAGACGGCAGGCTGAGAACCGGCGCAGCCGTCAGGCGACATTTGCCTTCGGACTCTCGGACTTTGCCTTCTCGGGCGTAACGGTCTCGGACTTGGCGGTCTCGGACTTGGGGGGCTCGGACTTGGAGGTCTCGGACTTGCCGCTCTCGGTCTCCCCGCTCGCGAGCGCGTCAAGATCGACCAGTTGCGGATCGTCCGGATTGATATCGCCATGAATCCGTCCGCTGCCATGCACGTGCATCAAGGTCTGCACGCGTCGCGCGCTGAGATGGTCGACATGATGATGCCGGAGCGCGACGGAGAGCAGTTTGATGGGCAATCCGACCCGCGCGAACGCCGGAACCCGGCGCACCTCTCCGCCCTCCCGCCACAGCAGCGGATTGAGCGTATAGATCAGCTGCCGCTCGATCTCCGGCGACGGCGGTTCGACCGGCTCGGCCGGCGCCGGCAACAACAGATTCACGTTGCCCGCCCGGGTGCGCACCGCGGCCGATCGCAGTTCCCAGCAGATCAGATCCGCAGCCGAGATCACCTCGCGGCGCACCGCGTCGACGCTGGTCGCAAATCGCGTGGCCTCGCCGACCGAGGCCACGCTTTTGGTGACGGCCGTGACCAGTGCGTTGGCGCCGAGATTGAATGCCGGCGCCGCCCGTTCGATCGCGGCCGCCATGGCCTCGATCTCGTCGGCGATTCGGTCGCGGTCGCGCTGGGCTTTCGCGTCGGCCAGCGCGCGCTCGGTCGTGACGACCTGCTCGTCGCATTCGGCCAACGCGGCGCGGAGCGTCCTGACCTGATCCTCCACGCTGCGCAATCTGGCCTCCGCCCGCGCCAGCTTGGCATTGGCGGCGCCCGCCACCGCCAGCTTTTCGGCTTCGCCACGTTTTTCCGCCAGCACCGTCTCGGTGGCGCTCAAGCGGTCGGCCAGTTTCTGCCGTGCCGCCTGCTTCTCTTTCAACGCGTTCTCGAAGCGCTCGACCGGTCCGAGCTCACGCTTGAAAAATGCCATGGCAATACCCTTCGCGAATCAGAATCATGCCGAATCAGCCATCTAGTGGCCTCGGAAGTTAGTCGAAAACTTGGATAAGTTTGCGGCTTCCGCAAGCTGCGCTGCTATTGGACCACGTCGAGTTTGACCTTCGCGACGCCGCCGCCAACCATTCCCAGCATGCGGGCGGCGGAATAGGACACATCGACGACACGTCCGGGAACGTAAGGCCCACGGTCGTTGACCCGGACCGTCACAGACTTGCCGGTCGCTACGTTGGTCACACGCAGCTTGGTGCCGAATGGCAGGCTCGGATGGGCGGCGGTCAGTTCGTGCGCATCGAACCTCTCGCCGCTCGCGGTCTGCGTCCCCTCGGTGTAGAAGCTGGCCAGCCCCTGCGATGCGATCTTGGTCCCGCCTGCGTCCCGATGCGAAACGAACGGCGCGCGCGCCACCGCCACACGCCTGTTCTGCAC
>NZ_JBAURI010001283.1:0-23801 GCF_049581145.1 Bradyrhizobium sp. | reverse complement strand
ATCGAAGGCATGGTGGCGAAGCTGGCCCAGCGCATGGCTGCGAACGGCTCCGATGTCGACGGCTGGCTGCGCCTGATCCGGGCCTATTCGGTGCTGGGCGAACGCGACAAGGCGGAGGCCGCGGCAGCCAGCGCCCGCGGCGCGCTCGCCGGCAACAGCGACCATCTGCGCCGTATCGGCGAGTTGACCAAAGAGCTCGGACTGGAAGGCTCATGACACGCAAACAGCGGCGCCTGATCCTGATCGGCTCCAGTCTCGGCGTGCTCGCCATCGCGGTGGCGCTGGTGCTCACCTCGCTGCGCGATTCCATCGTGTTCTTCAACTCGCCGACCGACATCGCCGAGGCCAGGACGGCGCCCGGAAAGCGCGTTCGCCTCGGCGGCATGGTGAAGACGGGCAGTATCGAACGCGGCGATAATCTGCAGATCCGCTTCGAAGTCACCGACGGCAACAAGGATATCCCGGTCAGCTACCATGGCATCGTGCCCGACCTGTTCCGCGAGGGGCAGGGCGTCGTCACCGAAGGCCATCTCGAGCCCGGCGGCACCTTCGTGGCCGACACGGTGCTGGCCAAGCACGACGAGAACTACATGCCGCGCGAAGTGGTCGAGACGCTGAAGAAGCAGGGCCACTGGCAGGAAACCGCGGCGCCGAACCTGATCAAGGCGAGCGTCAAGTGAGCTTGCAAATAAATCCGCAAGTGAGCTTGCAAGTGAATCCGCAAGCTGACATGCGCGCCAACAACGGGGAGCCATCGTCATGATCGCCGAACTCGGCCATTACGCGCTCGTGCTGGCGCTGGCGCTGGCCCTGATCCAGTCGGTCTTCCCGGTGATCGGCGCCCGCAAGGGCGATTTGGCGCTGATGAAACTGGCCGATTCCACCGCGCTGGCGCAGTTCGCCTTCGTGGCGCTGGCCTATGGCGCGCTCACCATCTGCTACGTCACTTCGGATTTCTCGGTCCAGAACGTGTTCGAGAATTCGCATTCGCAGATGCCGTTGATCTACAAGTTCACCAGCGTCTGGGGCAACCACGAAGGCTCGATGCTGCTCTGGGTGCTGATCCTGGCGATCTTCGGCGCGCTGGTCGCGGTGTTCGGGGTCAATCTGCCGAGTTCGCTGAAGGCCAATGTGCTGGCGGTGCAGTCCTGGATCGCGTCGGCCTTCTATCTCTTCATCCTGCTCACCTCGAATCCGTTCAGGCGCCTGGCCGAGGTGCCGCCTGAAGGCCGCGACCTCAATCCGATCCTGCAGGATTTCGGCCTCGCGGTGCATCCGCCGATGCTCTATCTCGGCTATGTCGGCTTCTCCATCGCGTTCTCCTTCGCGGTCGCGGCGCTGCTCGAAGGCCGCATCGATGCGGCCTGGGCGCGCTGGGTGCGGCCGTGGACGCTGCTGGCCTGGATGTGCCTGACGCTCGGCATCGCGATGGGCTCCTATTGGGCCTATTACGAGCTGGGCTGGGGCGGCTGGTGGTTCTGGGACCCGGTCGAGAACGCGTCCCTGATGCCCTGGCTTGCCGGCACCGCGCTGTTGCATTCGGCGGTGGTGATGGAGAAGCGCAATGCGCTCAAGGTCTGGACCATTCTGTTGGCCATTCTCACCTTTTCGCTGTCGCTGATCGGCACCTTCCTGGTGCGATCGGGCGTCCTGACCTCGGTGCACACATTCTCCAACGATCCGGCGCGCGGCCTGTTCATCCTGCTGATCCTGGTGGTGTTCATCGGCGGCAGCCTGTCGCTGTTCGCCTGGCGCGCGCCGCTCCTGAAGCAGGGCGGCCTGTTCGCGCCGATCTCGCGCGAGAGCGCGCTGGTGTTCAACAATCTGTTCCTGGCGACCGCCTGCGCCACGGTTTTCGTCGGCACGCTCTATCCGCTGATGCTGGAGGCGCTGACCGGCGACAAGATCTCCGTGGGCGCGCCGTTCTTCAATCTCACCTTCGGACCTCTGTTCATCCCGCTGTTGATCGCGGTGCCGTTCGGGCCGTTGCTGGCCTGGAAGCGCGGCGATCTCTATGGCGTCGCGCAGCGCCTGCTCGCGGCATGCGCGATCGCGATGATTGGAATTGCTGCGACCTTTGCATTCGCGGGCACCAAGGCCGTGCTGGCGCCGTTCGGCATCGGCCTGGGGCTGTTTGTCATGGCCGGCGCTCTGACCGACATTGCGGAACGCGTCGATCTGCGCAGCCTGTCGATCGAGAAGATCGGACGGCGCGCAGCCGGACTGCCGCGCTCGTCCTGGGGCACGGCGGTGGCGCATTTTGGATTAGGCGTCACCATGCTCGGCATCGTCTGCGGAACCACCTGGAGCAGCGAGCGCATCATTGCGCTGAAGCCTGCGCAGACGGTTGCCATCGACGGCTATGATCTGAGTTTCGACGGCATGATCAACCGCAACGGATCGAATTACCGCGAGACCGCCGCGCACTTCACGGTGCGCAAGGACGGCGCGGCGATCGGCATCATGGAGCCGTCGAAGCGGGTGTTCCCGTCGCGCGACGGCATGTCCACCACCGAGGCCGCGCTGCTGACGCGCGGCGTCAGCCAGCTCTATCTTTCGCTCGGCGACAGCAACGCCGACGGCTCGATCGCGCTGCGGCTGTATCACAAGCCCTTCGTGCTGCTGATCTGGCTCGGGGCGGTGGTGATGGCCTTCGGCGGCGCGCTGTCCTTGTCCGACCGGCGGCTGCGGATCGGCGCGCCGAAGCCGGCGGCGCGGATCGTGGCGCAGCCTGCCGAATGAAGCGGGGATCGGGAGTTCGGATGATGCGCAGCGTTCGGTTTCTGCTGCTGGCGCTGGCGCTGCTGGGCCCTGCGCCCGCGCTGGCGGTCCAGGTCGACGAGATCCTGCCCGATCCCGCGCTCGAGGCCCGCGCGCGTACGATCTCGCACGATTTGCGCTGCATGGTGTGCCAGAACCAGTCGATCGACGATTCCGAGGCGCCGCTGGCGCGCGACCTGCGGCTGTTGGTGCGCGAACGCCTCAAGGCCGGCGACAGCGACGCCGCGGTGGTCGATTTCATGGTGGCGCGCTATGGCGAGTTCGTGCTGCTGAAGCCGCGGTTGAGCTGGCATACGGCGATCCTGTGGGGCGCGCCGCTCACGGTTCTGCTCGCCGGCCTGCTCGCGATCGGCGTCTCGTTGTGGCGTCGGCCGAGGGGATCCGCGCTGCCCGAAGTCGTCGCGCTGAGCGAGCGGGAGCGGCAGCAGCTCAAAGCCATCGCGCATACGCAATTGGACGGGGTCTGAGCTGCAAACCCGGTTTTCTGACCTGGATCAAGGCAATGGCCAGTGATTTTGTCTTTAGTGGTACAGATGGGTTGTGAGGGGGATACCGAGGTGGCTGATCGCATGGATTACAACGTCTTTTTCAACCGGGCCCTGAACCAGCTCCATGATGAGCGGCGCTATCGCGTCTTCGCCGATCTGGAACGCCTCGCCGGACGGTTTCCGCACGCCATCTGGCATTCGCCGAACGGGCCGCGCGACGTCGTGATCTGGTGCTCGAACGATTACCTCGGCATGGGCCAGCATCCCAAGGTCATCGCCGCGTTGGTCGATGCCGCCGGGCGCATGGGCACCGGCGCCGGCGGCACCCGCAACATTGCCGGCACCAATCACCCGCTGATCATGCTGGAGCGCGAGCTCGCCGAACTGCACGGCAAAGAGGCCGCGCTGGTCTTCACCTCCGGCTATGTCTCGAACGAGACCGGCATCTCCACCATCGCAAAGCTGCTGCCGAACTGCCTGCTGCTGTCGGACGCGCTCAACCACAATTCGATGATCGAGGGCGTGCGCAAGGCCGGCACGGAGAAGCAGATCTGGCGCCACAACGACACCGACCATCTCGAACAATTGCTGCGTGCGGCGGCTCCTGACCGGCCGAAACTGATCCTGTGCGAAAGCCTGTATTCGATGGACGGCGACGTCGCGCCGCTGCACCGCATCTGCGACCTTGCCGAACGCTATGGCGCGCTGACCTATGTCGACGAGGTCCATGCGGTCGGCATGTACGGCCCGCATGGCGGCGGCATTGCCGAGCGCGACGGCGCGATGGCGCGCATCGACATTCTCGAAGGCACGCTGGCGAAGGCGTTCGGCTGCCTCGGCGGCTATATCGCCGCCAACAGCAACCTGATCGACGCGGTGCGCTCCTATGCGCCCGGCTTCATCTTCACCACCGCGCTGCCGCCGGCGATCTGCGCCGCGGCGACCGCGGCGATCCGGCATCTGAAGACGTCGGGCTGGGAGCGCGAGCGCCACCAGGACCGCGCCGCGCGGCTGAAATCGGTGCTCAACGCCGCAAGCCTGCCGGTGATGCCGAGCGACACCCACATCGTGCCCGTGCATGTCGGCGATCCCGAAAAGTGCAAGCTGGCGTCCGATCTCCTGCTGTCGGATCACGGCATCTACATCCAGCCGATCAACTATCCGACGGTGCCGCGCGGGCTGGAACGGCTGCGCATCACCCCGTCGCCCTATCACGACGACGCCCTGATCGATCGCCTGGCCGAGGCGCTGGTCGATGTCTGGGACCAGCTCGGCCTGCCGCGCAAGCCGCTCTCGCTCGCCGCGGAATAGGGACGGCGTTTTCCGAAACTCGTCGGATGGGTTGAGCGAAAAGGCCGGGCAAGAATTTGCCCAGCCTCGAAGCGATACCCATCGATTGCCTGTTGCGAAGATGATGGGTTTCGCGAGGAACCCAACTCCTATGCGCTGCAAAGGACGTGGCCGGCCGGGACGAAGCCCGGCCATGATGGTGGAGGGAGTGGCGCCCTGTGGCCTGCTCGTCATGCCCGCGCTTGTCGCGGGCATCCACGTCTTGTTTTTTGCTGCTGCAGAGACGTGCATGGCCGGGACGAATCCCGGCCATGACGACAGAGAGAGTTGCCGCCGAGGCCTGCGACTCATAACTCGTGGCGATGGGTTACCGCCAGCGGCCGCAGTCAGAACTCGTCAGGCCGGCGTCTGTCGCTTGCATCCACGTCTTGATTGTCTTGCTGCTGGTCGCGCCGGCCGCAACCGGCCGACCGTTATTTCTTCAGCCGGTCGAACTCGGTGCTCGCCACGAGAGCCTGGAAGGTGTGAGCGCTGCACATCTCGTGGGCGCGGCCGATCAGTTCGCTGGCCCTCTCGTGATCGCCCTTGGCCAGCGCATCCTCGCCGGCGAACAGCGACATGTTGCATTCGCGCGCGCGCCCCATCATGCCGTGGCTCGACGGCCCCGACACGTCGGTCAACTGAACCTGTCCGAGGAAATAGGCCACGAGCGTGCCGGGCCATTGCTTCAGGTTGACTTTTTCCGACAGGCTCTGCAGCTGGTCCAGATCCTTCTGGCCCGCGCGCGCCCGGGCGAGATGCAGCCACACGATCTGGTAGGGCAGCCACAGCACGTCGTCGGCCCGCGCGGTGGCGCCGAGCGTCAGCGCCTTGTCGAAATCGGCGGCGGCGGCATCATAGCGGGCGCCGAGGAATTCGGTATAGCCGCGCTCGTTGTAGATATCCATGGGTTCGAGGCCGTCGCGCATCTCCATGCCGAGCGCGGCGGTGCAGTCCGCGATGGCATCGTCATAGGCACCCTTGGCGCGCAGGCTGCTCGCCCGCTGCAACAGCGTGCCGGGCGAACGATCGATCTGCAACGCCGCGGTGAAATCCGCGACCGCGGCATCGAACTGCTGGTTCATATGATAATCCTGACCGCGCTCGGTCAGGACGCCGGCGTCGCCGGCCTTCAGCGCCAGCGCGGCGGTGAAATCGGCGATCGCGTTCTCGCGCAGGCGGCGGCCATCATCGCGCCGGTCAAAGGCATCAGCGACCAGGCTCTGCGCCGAATACTGGCCGGCGCGTCCGGTCCGGGCGGCGAATTGATCGTCGGCCGACAGATCGCCCGCGGAGATCGCGCTGGTGAACAGCCGGACGGCGTCGTCGCCGGAGCCCTGGTCCGCGGCCGCCTTGGCGGCCTTGAGATCGTCGAGGCCGGCGGCGTGCAGATTGGCGGCAAACAGGACCGCGCAGACCGCGGCCAGGATGGATCTGATCATGAAAAGCTCCGGCGAAAACCCTGGCACGTCGTTATGACCATGAGGCCTCGAGGTCAATTGATCCAGCGCAAGTTCCGCAAGCCGAGCATTTATATTTGGAGTTGTGCGCTCGATGGGCCGGATGGCGCGGGCGCGGTGATGAATCGATGGTTGCCGTCGTGACAATGGGGTTCTCCGCTGCAATCGCCCTGTCATCTTGCAGGTCGTTTCATAGGAATCATGGCAATCCGTCGTCACGCCGCGGCCGGTTGCGGGCGTCGACGAGCGCAAGCTGGCGCGCTCGGGTGAGCGGCCGGTGCGAGAGATCGAACGGCAGGGAAGGGCTGGGTGAGCCTGCCGGCAAAGGCCTTTGATGCGGGCGCCGAGCGGCCTTCGCATCGCCTGAAGGGAAACTGTGGAGAAAGAAAATGCTTTTTGCCATTCATGCGGTTGACCATGCGGATGCGCTGCCGAAGCGGCTGGCCCACTACGATGCGCACAAGGCGTTTTTGTCCGATACCACGCGCTTCGGCATACGAATCGTGATGTCCGGACCGCTCGTAACCGATGACGGTCAGACCATGATCGGGAGCCTGTTTCTGATCGAGGCCGCGGGCCGCGCCGAGATCGAGGCGTTTCACCACGCCGACCCATTCTTTGCCGCGGGAATCTGGCAAAGCGTGACGATCACGGGCTTCCTGCGCCGGCAGGGCTGAGCCAACGCCTCCGTGCCGCCGGCGATCAACGGCCACGCGGCCGCGAGCCCTCGATCATCCGTCGCCATCGCGGTTCTGGACCATCGATTGCAGGAAAGCCATCGTTGTGCAGTCTGACCTCATCCTGAGTTCCCCACCGGCGTGGCCGACCCCGCGGCGTGTGAACGTCCATTCTCCATCTGCATCTCCATTTGCGCGGGCGGGTTTCGAATTCCGATTTCACTTTCGTATTGGCGTTCGTGCCAATAAGCGGCATTGGAGACGGGCGTTTGCCAGGTGGGGCCGAGGACGTCCGATATCGCTGGCAGGCGCCGGGTGGAACTATCTCATTGCGCGCGGCGCCCAACCACCTATCTCAACCTCGTGGCGACAGAGGTGGAGTCCGGTCCGAAGAACGCGGAGGAGACCATGATGAGAAGACTCATTCTTGCGGGCACAGTGCTCGCGCTGGTCGCCGGGGTGACCGGCGGCGCGATGGCGTCTGACCAGACGACCGATAGAAGCGGTCGTCACGTCGGACGTGTCCATGCCGCCGCGTTTGGAAGAGCACATCGCATCAGGCATCCCAGCCGACTTGCCGGCATCCGCCGGCCGGAGAGCTGGTACCCCGGCGGCGGGAGCCCGGGTTACCCCGGCGGTTTCATCGACCTCGGCCCGCTCGGAATAACAGCCGCGTGCGGCGCCTACCCGCATCGCTACGGCGGCTGCGGTTCGGGCTACGGCACGCCGATCGACGCGTGGTCTTATTAGGCGCCGATCGGCTGATTTTCGAGCTCGTGGAAGGCCGTTCGTTCTTGCACCGATCATGGACTCGGTTTCTACTATCTGCGGCCGGTCATGTCTTGCCGCCGCCAAGGAACAACGCGTTGCCCCGCCTGACCGACCAAGGCTTGCAGAAAATCAACGATCTGGCTCAGCGCTACGGAGTCAGTGTCGACGCGGTGATGACGTTGTTGCAGGCCCTCCTGAACAGCAGAGGCACGATGGCGCAATTTGACCATCGCGACCTCGGTGGTGCCGGGCAGTGGATGCCGGGTGGCATGACGATGGTCGGCGACATGTTCAATCATGGCCTCAAGGCGAAGGTCGACGGCCTGTGTTCCGAGCTGTCACAAATCCTGGCGACGCAGCCCTTTGTGCCAGCTCCCGAGGGCTTTCAATCACAGTCCCAGAGGCAGGGTGACGGCCAGCAGGAGGGCGGCCACGGCGTATTGGATGCAGGTTCGGTCAGCCTGTTCGTACCGGAGACATCCGGCCGGGCACCGGGTCAATGGTGGCCTGCAGACCTGGGGATCGCCAACGGGACCGGCGCACAGAACCAGGTGCGCTATGCCTATTTCAACCGGCAACGGCGATTGGCAGTCGAGCTGAATGGACACGTGACCGTCTACGATACGCTGGACCACCAGATCAGCGGCGTCTCCCAGCAGCAGGGGCGCGGCGGCTCGCTGACCCTCACCAGCCAGCATGGGACAGTGAGTGTCTCAACCCTGCCGGTCGTCTCGGTCGATGGCGCGCAAAGCAAAGCTCCGGAGCCACGGGTGGCGCCCGCCAGCGAGCCGTATCGGCCCGACAGTGCCCAGGAGCCGGACATCTTCATCAAGATCGAGCGCCTCGCCGAACTGCACAAGAAAGGCATTCTCTCGCCGGAGGAATTCGCGGCCAAGAAGACGGAGCTGCTCGCCCGGTTGTGAGCGACTGCCCTGGCTAACTATCCGTCCACGAGCTGGATACTCGGCGATTGTCAATGGCTACAAGCCGGAACAGGCTGCCTCCGCTTGGCGCGCGCGATGGCACCTCTAGCCCGTGACGCGTTGGCCGCGTCCATAGACCAAGAGCATCAGGATGATGACGAGGCCGTAGATCACCTGCCGGCCGGCCTCGGGCATGGCCATGATCGACAGCACGCTGTTCAAGAGCACGATCAGCACCACGCCGACCAGCGTGCCGAGATAGCGGCCGCGGCCGCCCAGGATGTTGGTGCCGCCGATCACGACGGCTGCGATCGCGGGCAGCAGATAGGCGTCGCCCATCGCCTGATAGGCCTTGGTGGAATAGCCGGCGAGCAGCACGCCCGCGAGACCCGAGGCGAGGCCGCACAGCACGAAGCAGATCACGGTGACGCGGCGCGTATCGATGCCGGCCAGATAGGCCGCCGCCTCCTTGTTGCCGATGGCGTAGATGTAGCGGCCCAGCGCCGTGCGCTGCAGGATGACGACCACCATCGCCGAGACCGCGGCCCAGACCAGCAAGGCGTTGGGGATGCCGAGCGTGCGCGCCGAGGCGAGCGTACGCATCAGCTCGGTGGCGGCAGTCTCCGGCGCATAGCCGCCGGTATGCGCGACCATCAGGCCACGCATCACCGCATTGACGCCCAAGGTGAAGATCATCGAGGGCACGCGCAAATAGGCCACCCCGATGCCGTTGACGAGGCCGACCACGAGGCCGATACCGAGTCCTGTGGGAATCGCGAGCGGGCCACCGATCGAGGTCGCCATCATGGCGGCGGCGGCCAGCGTCCAGGGCACCGACAGATCGATCTGGCCGATCAGGATGACGATCATCATCCCGGCCGCCACGATGCCGAGGAAGGCGCCGATCTGCAATTGCTGCAGCAGATAGGTCGGCGACAGCAGCGGCGCGCTGCCGAAATGGGCGATGGTGTAGGCGGTCCCCGCCACCAGGATGACGAGGATGAACAGCGCCGCGACGAGGATCGGGCGGTCGTCGCGCGACAGGCCGAAGCTGGTCGTCGTCATCGGAACAGCTCCAGCGTGTTCCTGACGCGCAGCATGCCCAGCGCGCCGATGCTGACGGCCACGAGCAGGATCAGACCCTCGAACAAGGGTTGCAGCAGCGGGGCGATGTCGAAGATGCGGAAGAAGAACGAAATCACCCGCAGGATCATGGCGCCGAAGATCGACCCGATGGCGCTGCCGGCGCCGCCGAACAGCGAGGTGCCCCCGATCACGACGGACGCGATGGAATTCAGCGTGTAGGCGCCGGCCTGCGGAATATCGGCATTGCCCGACGAGGTCTGGATCGCGAGAAACAGGCCGCCACAGCCGGCGAAGAAACCGCCGAGCGTGAAAGCCGCGATCTTGGCGCGCGCGATCGGCAGCCCCGACATGAAGGCAGCACCCTCGGCCGAGCCGACCGCATAGACCGCACGGCCGGTGACCGAGCGCCGGAACGGCACCCACACCCCGAGCGCGATCAGGATCAGCAGCACGAAGGCCACCGGAATCCAGGCGAAGGGCACAAACCAGCCGGCCGCGCCATCGTCGAAGATGTGCACGGTGGCGGCGAAATCGCCAAGCGAATTGGTCAGCGCCCAGTTCAGATCCTCGTCGATCTTGCCGCCGGGCGTCGGCCGCAGGAAAAGTGCGACCCCGATATAGACCGCGCCGGTCGCGAGCGTCGCAATGATGGGCTGGATGCGCCCATAGACCACGACGCAGCCATTGATGAAGCCGGCAAGCGTGCCGATCGCGACGCACGCCGCCATGCCGAGCAGGATGCCGCTGATGCCGCCCGGGAAGGTGCCGAGGCCGAGATGCAGGCCGAACGTCTCGAGATAGAGCGGCGTGCCGCCAGCCGTGCCGGCCAGCAGATAACTCGCGAAGCAGCCCACCATGGTCATCACGGCGCCGACCGACAGGTCGAGCCCCGACATCAAGACCGGCACGGTCTGGGCCATGGCCAGCATCGCGAGCGCGAAGATCTCGTCGGCGTTCTGCACCAGCACGGCCGAGGAGAAGCCCTTCGGATGGGCCAGGTTGTAGGACAGATACAGCACGCAGAACAGCACGATCGCGGTAGCGAAACCGACGTTCTGGCGCAGCCTGATGGCGAGATCGTCAAGCATGAGCGGCACCGGCTGCGGCATCGACATTGAGGGCACTCGCGACGATGTTGGTCTCGGTGAGCTCGCTGCCTTCGAGCTCGCGCACGATGCGCCCGTCATACATGATGGCCACCCGGTCGCAGCAGCCGATCAGTTCGTCGTAGTCGGTCGAGTAGAACAGGATGGCGGCGCCCTGGTCGGCGAGCTCGCGCATCAGCCGGTAGAGCTCCTGCTTGGTGCCGACATCGATGCCGCGTGTCGGATCGTTGAGCAGGATGATGCGGGGCTCGGTCATCAGCCATTTGGCGATCACCACCTTCTGCTGATTGCCGCCGGACAGGGTCGCGACCGCATCATCAGGCGCGCCGATCTTGATCTGCAGCCGGGCGATGCCGCGCTCGACCGCGGCGCGCTCCTTGGCGCGATCGATGAAAGGCCCGGTCGAGATCGCGGCCAGCGAAGCGATCACCAGATTGTCGGCGATCGACATCGGCAGCATCAACCCTTCGGTCTTGCGATCCTCGGGCACCAGCGCGATGCCGACCGCTTTCGACTTCGCGGCCGCAGGTGAGCCGGGGCGCACCTCGCGGCCCTCGACCGTGATGCGTCCGGTGACACCGCGCAGCACGCCGAACAGGGCGAGCAGCAGCGATTTCTGGCCCTGGCCATCGAGGCCGCCGAGCCCCACGATCTCGCCGGCGCCGACGTGAAGCGAAATGCGGTCGAGCTGTTTGTCCCAGGTGAGATCCTGGAGTGCGAGCAGCGGTTGCGCCGGCCGATCGTTGCGCTTTGCCGGATTGGGTTTCGCCGGATATTGTGTGGCGATGTCGCGTCCGATCATCAACTGGACGATGTCGGCGGTCGAGCGCACGCCCCTGTCGAAGGTCTCGATATGGCGTCCGTTGCGGAAGACCGAGGCGCGGTCGGCGAGCGCTTCGACCTCGTGCATGCGGTGCGAGATGTAGAGGATGGCTGTGCCTTCCGATTTGAGTCTCGCGAGCATCGCATAGACCTTCTCGACGTCGGCGCTGGTGAGCGCCGAGGTGGCTTCGTCGAGGATCAGCAGTTGCGGCCGCCGGCCGAGCGCCTTGGCGATCTCGACCATCTGGCGCCGCGACAGCGGCAGGTCGCGAATCCGCATCACCGGGTTGACGTCCTCGCAGCCGATCTCGGCCAGCAGCGCCTCGGCGCGGCGGCGCTGCGCCCTGGCATCGATCAGGCCGAAGCGCCGCGGCGGCGCAGCGATCGAGATGTTGTCCGCGACCGAGAGGTCGGGCATCAGCGACAACTCCTGGAAGATGCAGACGACGCCGGCGGCATTGGCCGCGGAGGGGTTGAGGAAACGGACGTCGGCTCCCCCAAGCTGCATGCGGCCGGCATCGGGCTGCACCACGCCGGCGATGATCTTGATCAGCGTCGACTTGCCGGCGCCGTTCTCGCCCAGCACCGCGTGGATCTTGCCGCGCGCGCAGCCGAAGTCGACGCCTTCCAGCGCGCGCACGCCGGCATAGCGCTTGGAGATGCCGGAAAGCTGGAGGAATGCGGGCGGTGCCGGGACCGCATCCTGCATGGCCGGCCTCAGGCAGCAATGGCCTGGCGGATGCCAGGCCTCGACTGAAACGCGGTCTGCGCGGTCACTGACTGTTCTTCTCGCTTTGCGCCATGATTTCGGGCGCCGTGAAGTTCACCCCGCAGGGCAGGAACTGGTTTGGCGCAAAGAAACTGGCGTTGAGGTCGGGCCAGTAATTCACCCCGGGCTTGAGATCCTTGTAGGTCGCGACCGGAATCGGGATCGAGATCAGCTGCGGCATGACGTTGCCCTGCAGCGCCGAGATCGCCGCCTTGGTGGCGATGGCGACCAGCGCCGGCGACTGGCCGTAGGACATGCCCTTGAGGCCGTCCTTGGAATATTCGCCGATCTGCTTGCGGTACTCGTTCTCGCCTTCGCCCGACATCGGCACGAAGGGATGCTTGGCTGATATCAGTGCCTGCACGGTGCCGTCCGAGCCGCCCTGGGTGAATATGCCGTCGAAATGGCCGTGCACGGCAAGCGCATCGGCGGTCACCTTCTGCGAGGTGCCGGTGTCCCAATTGCCGACCACCTCGGTAATGTCAAACTTGTTGCCGGGCGCTTCGACGATCTCGCGGAAGCCGAGATGGCGGTCGCGGTCGACCGAATTGCCCGGCAGGCCGCGGACCTCGAGAAGACTGCCGGCGTGCTTGCCCATTTGATCGATCAGCCATCTCCCGGACATGCGGCCCATCTCCTTCTGGTCCTCGTTCACCATCATCACCTTGTCGGTGTCGAGGATGTTGTCGAAGGGAACGACCACCACGTTGTTCTTGTCGGCGAGGCGGATGATGCGGTCGAAGCCGTCGGGCGCCACCGCGATGGTGACGATGGCGTCAAAACCCTGATTGATGAAGTCCTCCATGGCGCCAAGTTGCGCCGCAACATCGGTGCCGGTGGAGACGACCTTGAATTCCTTGATGTTCTCCTTGATGCCCGGCTGTTCGGCGAAGGCCTTGGCGGTCTTCACCATCTGGATGCGCCAGGTATTGCCGACGAAACCATTGACCAGGGCGATCTTGTAGGGGCCGGGCTTCTTGTCCCATTGGAAGAATTTGGTCTGATCCGACCACGGCTTGAAGCAGCCGGGATTGGCGCCCGGCCCGGAGACGATCTTGGGACCTGCCCAGGCATTGTCCGACGCTAGGATGATCGAGGATACCAGGAGGCTCGCGCACGCAAGCCCGGCAAGACGAAGCGTCCCCTTCATGGCTCTTCTCCCTGAGTGTTCTGTTTTCCGACCCTGAGCAGTTGCCGGGAATTGCTTTTCCCGTGCACTTACCAGGCTACCATGGCATGCGAGGCGCGATGCGCACAAGCCGAATGAAAAGCAGCGATGGAAATCAAATGCAAAAGTTGCAAGATGGCTGACATCGCGATGCCGCGAGGAACGTGCCGGGGCAGGCAGGCAATGCATCGGCGTGACGCAAGGCGGCTTGTCGCCGGGGGAATCGGCATTGAACCGGGATTCCGGGAACGGAATTCAATGGGGTGAGATGGAAAGGGGGGTGCGATGTGGCATGGTCAAATCGAGGGAACGGACATCGTCGTTCTCGATCCGCGCTTCAAGGCCTGCTTCGCCGGCCATGTGCGCGTCGAGCGCCTGTGGTCGGGGGCGCGCTGGGCCGAAGGTCCGGCCTGGTTCGCGGCGGGCCGCTACCTGGTCTGGTCGGACATTCCGAACAATCGCATGATGCGGCTGGTCGAGCCATCCGGCGACGTCTCCGTCTTCCGCGAGCCCTGCAACAATTCGAACGGCAACACCGTCGACAATCAGGGCAGGCTGATCACCTGCGAGCATCTCACGCGCCGCGTGACGCGCACCGAGATTGACGGCTCGATCTCGGTCATTGCGGATAGATGCAACGGCAGGCGTCTGAATTCGCCCAACGACGTGGTCGTCAAGTCCGACGACTCCGTCTGGTTCACCGATCCCGCCTACGGCATCGACACCGACTACGAAGGCGATCGCGCCGCCCCGGAGATCGAGGGCTGCCATGTCTATCGCGTCGACGCGAAATCCGGCGCGGTCGCAGCAGTCATCACCGACATGGTTCGTCCGAACGGTCTCGCCTTCTCGCCCGACGAGACCCATCTCTATGTCGCCGACACCGGCGCGACGCATCGAGAGGGCGGTCCGCGCCACATTCGCCGCTTCACCGTCGACGCGGACGGCGCCGGGCTGTCGGGCGGCGAGATCTTCGCCGAGTCCACATCCGGCCTGTTCGACGGGTTTCGCGTCGACCGGAACGGCCGCATCTGGACCAGCACCGCGGAGGGCGTGCATTGCTACGATGTCGACGGCGCGCTGATCGGCAAGATCCTGATTCCCGAAATGGTCGCGAACGTGACGTTCGGCGGCGCCAAGCTCAACCGCCTGTTCATCTGCGGAACGACGTCGCTCTATGCGGTCTACCTGACGGCAAACGGCTCCAGGCTCGGATGACCGCGAGCGGATCGATGTCGCGATGCGCGGCATGGCTATACGAGCGATTCCATGAAACCGATCCTATGGGAGTTGACCCATTGTTCGTCATTCCGGGATGCGCTCCGGCCGGCGCCAGCCGGTCGGAGTGCAGGCCCGGAATCCATAACCACAGAGCGAATATTTCGGCAGGCGCGGCAACGCGTCCACAACACAACTTCTGCCGGTGGTTATGGATTCCGGGCTCGCGCAAGAGCGCGCCCCGGAATGACGGCAGAGGCCTGCACTCGGCGGCTCAATTGCCCTGGTCGGCAAAGTCGAAGATGGTGACCTCGTGGCCGTTGCCGGCGCGCTCGAGCACTTCGGGATGCCGCAGCGAGCGCGCGGCGTCCTGGTAGCCCGAACGCCAATGCTCCGCCATCGACAGCCGGGAGAACTCATAGTCTTTCGAGTCGCCTTCATAGCCTCGCGGGCGATAGATCAGGTGAACGAGATTATAGGCGTGGCGCTGCCCGATCGAGGCGAGGTACCTGGCTTCCTCGCTCTGCTTGAATTCGTCCGGCAGCTGGTCCATCAGCGCCGCGACGGACGATTCCACCTTGTGGACCCGCCTGATGAAATCCGTGAAGGCGCGCGTGCGGCTGGAATATTGGATCTCCTTCTGCCGGGTTGCGACTTCCGCGAGGTTGCGCGGGAAGTCGCCGATCGCATTCCAGAGATCGACCTGGAACACCAGCGCGTCGGGCAGCCGCTCCCCGGTCACGCGCGTGTTCGTCACGATCCACTGCAGCGGCGTGTTCGAGACCAGGCCGCCATCCCAATAGTGCTCGCCCTCGATCTCGATGGCGGGGAAGCCGGGCGGCAGCGCGCCGCTGGCCATCACATGCTCCGGTTCGATCTTCTGCGCCCCGGTGTCGAAATAGACCAGGTTGCCGCTGCGCACATTGACGGCGCCGAGGCTGAGACGGGTATCGTTCTTGCCGGAGTTGACGCGGTCGAAGTCGACGAAGCGCTCGAGCGTGGTCTTCAGCGGCTGCGTGTCGTAATAGCTCGTCGCCGCCATCGTGCCGGGCGGATGAAACCACGGATTGGGCTGTCGCGGCCTGAAGAAGCCCGGCGTTCCGGCCAGGGCAACCATGGCGGCGCTCACCTGATTGGCAAGCGTGCGCGCGGTCTCGTCTCGTGCAAACAGGCCGGCGATGTCGGCGTCGAAGCCCATGGCAGGCGCGGTGATGTCCTCCCAGAACGCGCGCAGCCGCTCGACGCGGTTCTCCGGCGCATTGCCGGCAATGATCGCGGCGTTGATGGCGCCGATCGAGATGCCGACCACCCAGTCGGGATGCAGCCCGCTCTCGGCCAGCGCCTGATAGACGCCGGCCTGATAGGCGCCGAGCGCGCCGCCGCCCTGCAGCAGCAGCGCGACGCGCTCGAACTGGAGCCGGGGGCGCAGGTTCGTCCCCTCGCTGAGGCTCGCTGCGGGCGGCCTGGGGGCGACCGGCGGATTCTCCGAAGGATTGCGCAAGATCGGCTTGTTCATGGATTTGTGCTCCCGTCGGGAGGGCCATGCGCCGACGTCGCATGGGCCACTCCGTGGGCTGACGAGCGCAGCGAAACGGCTCTCGCGGGCTCGTCCATCAGGGCCAGATGCCGCGCCGCGGTTTCGTGCGCTGAGGCCAGAGTCTAGCCGGCGCAGCGGCTAAACTGACCTATACGTAGGGATAGGTTGGGCGGAATGGAGGGAGCGGGCATCAACCCGCCCTCGGTCGCTAGACCGGCGGCGGATTGCGCTCGATGAAGGTCGCGCGCTGATGCCAGTACGGATAGGGCAGGGTGACCGTGCTGGCCGCGTCCAGCCTGGCGATCTGGTCTTTGCTCAACGACCATCCGACTGCGCCGAGGTTTTCGCGCAGCTGCGCTTCGTTGCGCGCGCCGATGATCAGCGTCGCGACGGTCGGTCGCTGCAGCAGCCAGTTCAGCGCGATCTGGGATACGCTTTTGCCATTCTCCCTGGCGACCTCGTCGATGGCGTCCACGACGCGATAGACCTGCTCATCCGGCACCGGCGGGCCCATGTCGGCGGTCTGCGGCAGGCGGCTGACCGCCGGCCGCGGCTGATCCCGCCTGATCTTGCCGGTGAGCCGACCCCAGCCGGGCGGCGACCACACCACCGCGCCGAGCCCCTGATCGAGGCCGAGCGGCATCAGCTCCCACTCGTAGTCGCGTCCGATCAGTGAATAATAGGTCTGGTTGGCGACGTAGCGCGGAAAGCCGTATTGATCGGCGACGGCGAGAGCCTTCATCAGGTGCCAGCCGGAGAAGTTCGAGACGCCGATGTAACGGATCTTGCCGGCGCGTATGAGTGCATCGAGCGTCGCGAGCACTTCCTCGGGGGGCGTGAACGCATCGAAGCCATGGAGCTGGAACAGATCGATATGGTCGGTGCCGAGCCGGCTGAGCGCACCATCGATGGCGGCCAGCAAATGCTGGCGCGATGAACCAACGTCGTTCGGTCCCTCGCCGAAACGAAAGGTCGCCTTGGTCGAGATCAGCAGCTTGTCGCGGCGGCCCTTGATGGCCTCGCCGAGAACGCGTTCGGATTCGCCGAGAGAATAGATGTCCGCCGTGTCGAACATCGACACGCCGGCGTCGAGGCAGATGTCCACCAGCCGCCGCGCTTCGGTCGCGTCCGTGGTGCCCCAGGCGGCGAGGCGGCCGACGCCGCCGAAGGTGCCGGTGCCGAAGCTCAGCGCCGGCACGGTGAGCCCTGATGATCCCAGGCGTCGGTATTCCATCGATAGTCTCCTGGCGTTGATCCAGTCGGTTTTCGGCGTCGTCACTGATCCCGTGGGATCCGCCTTTGGCGGCGCAAGGAAACCATCACCAGCGACCGGTCCGATCGGCGCCGCCGCGGGATCGTAACCCAAGATGGCAGACGCGCAATCGCGCCTGGGAAACGGTCGGTTGAAGTCAACGTGACTTGACACGGTGTCGCCACACCAACCATCGCAGCTCAGGCCATGGGGAAGTACATACATCGCGAGCGCGACAGAGTCGGGCTTCGCTCAGAACAATCATCGGCACCGCGTTGCGCGGACCCGGCGTGAAACGGACAGTGGCGCTGCCTATCGCCCGGCGCCATCGGCATCGCCCCGCTTGCCGTTGGCGGCAGGAGTGCAGAAGCGTCGATGTCGATTGATCTAGCGCAAGTCCAGGCTCGTGAACGTGTCGTATCAAGGAGCAGTTTGGTTGATTGGTCGGAGTGGATCGATGCCAAAGCTCATCAATATCCTGCTCGGCGAACATCAGAACATCGAAAAGCTGCTTGGCGTCCTCGAGCACGAACTGGACATATTCGACCGCGGCGAACGGCCGGATTATGAGGTCCTGCAGACCATCATCCAGTATTTCCAGGATTATCCCGAAAAGTGCCATCATCCGAAGGAAGAGATGATCTTCGCGAAGCTGATGGCGCGCGACCCCGTCGCGGCTAGGCGCTTCGGTGACGTCGAAGCGGAGCACGAGACCGAGGCCAGCCGTCTGCACGGCTTTGCGGCGGCCGTGCAATCGATTCTGGCCGATCAGGAGTTCCTGCGCGAGGACGTCCATTCGGCGATGCGCGCGTTCATCGATCATCAGCGCGAGCATCTGAAGAAAGAGGAACAGCTGTTGTTTCCGGCCGCCTTGAAGGCGCTGCTTCCGGACGACTGGTCCGCCATTGATGCGCGACTGGATGACCGCAAGGATCCGCTGTTCGACGCCGTGGTCGAAGAGCAGTTTCACGATCTGCAGCAGACCATTCTGCGCTGGGAACAGGAGGCCGAAGCAGACCGCGCGGCGCTGTCCCGAAGTCCGTCGTGAGAAGGGGCGGGACCTCCGCGAATCCGGCTCACTTCCAGGCAGGCGTGGCGCCTTATCCGCAACTGGCGCGCGCGGTGCAGCGCGTCATTCGCCATTTGCGCCATATGCGGCGCAATCATGATGAGATTTCCGCGGCGGGAGCGTGCTTTGTTCACAGACTAGCCTAAAAGGGGCGATACAGCGGCATTCCCGCGACAGTCAGTTGAGTATCCCAATGATGCGTAGATTCGTCCCCGAGGCCGCCACTGCCCGCCATGCCGCAGCTCTGGGCTTCGTCCTTTTCGCGCTGACGGGCGGCGCGGCGCTCGCACAGACAACCGGTGCGGTTGATCCGGCTCCGGCTCGCGCGCGGGCACCCGCGACGGACGACATGCCGCCGCCGGGCGGCTGTACGCCGATCGGTCTCACGGTGTCCGGCGAAATCGTTTTCCCGTTCGCATGCAAGGGCTTCATTGAACGTCAGAAGGCGATGGCTCCGCCATCCGCTGCCGCGCAGGAGCAGCGCCAGGCTGCCCAAGACCAGCCGACCGCCGTTGATGGCAAGCCGGCCGTCGCTGATGACAATCCGGCCACAGCGCCGGACAAGCCAGCGGCTATGCCAGAGCAGCCCGCCGCCGCGCTGGACAAGCCGGCGGGCGTCGAAGACAAGCCGGCCGCGCAGGAGGAGAAGCCGGCCGCCACGGCAGAGCAGCCGGTCGTTCCGGACCAGAAACCTGCCGCCACGGCGGAGAAGTCCGCTGTTCCCGATGAGAAACCAGCCGCCACGCAGACCGGCAGCGCGGCGCCGGAGTTGAGCAGGCCGGAAGCCATAAGACCGGGCGAAACGATTCCGTTGCCGAGACGCGCGGAGCAGAAGCGGACCCAACTCGCGATGGACCCGATGTGCAAGCACTTCCGCAGCTACAATCCGGGGGCGGGGACTTATAAGGGCTTTGACGGACGGATGCGTCCCTGCAAATGACGCCTGCGCTGGCTTGGCGAAAGGCGGGCCTGGCGAAAAGCGGGCTTGGCGAAAAAAACTGGTTCAGGGCCGGCATCGTCTGCCGCGGTCGGATGATCTGCGTCAATGCCTGACGCGGCCCGTCGTCGCAATATCAGCATACCGTCAGTCGGCGGCGATCGACGCCGCTGCCAAGCAGATCGTCAGCGATGACCGAACCCGACTGCAAGCCCGATCATTTCGACATGCGTCGGCTGGATTCGCTCAGCAACACCATCTTCGGTGTCGCGATGACCCTGCTTGCCTACGACATGCCCAAGTCGAGCCAGGTCACAGGCCAGCTCAACGGCCTGCCGGATTGGGCCGATCTCTATCATATCTATGGCGAGCGTCTGCAGGCGCTGGTCCTGAGCTTCGTCATCGCGGGGCTGTTCTGGCTCAGCCATCACCGCCGGCTGGTGCGGCAGCCCGAGGCGCCGCGCGGCGTGGTGATGCTCAATCTCCTGTTCCTGCTGTCGATCATCCTTCTGCCCGTCAGCAATGGACTGTATGGCAGCTACCGTCTGAGCAGCGCGGTCGCCGTGCTCTATGGCGTTCATCTGACCGTGATCGCCGGGCTCAACACCATTCTGTGGTTCCTGGTCACGCACAATTGGCGCGGGCCCGAATTCGTCAGCTCGGTTTTTCCGGTGGCGATTTTCCTGCCCGTGATCGCGATGGCCTCCGTTGCCCCACAATATGCGCAGTATTTGTGGTGGCTCGCTTTCGGCGGGCTCCTGATCAGAGGCGGCTTGCGGCCTGCCACCGCGCCGCCGAAGCCGCGCTCTTCATCTTGAACGGTTGCCGCGTCCTTGCGCCGTCGCGGAGCAGGGGGGTCTTCCATCGCGGCGGTCGCCAAGCCCGGGAGATTATGGGCGCGAAGTTCCGTGGGCGCCCGGCCGGCAGCTCGCGGGGCTGCCATCCGCAAACGCAACTTGTGCAGCGCAGCATGGTCGGTAAAACAGGGCCCATCCCATGAGGTGAGCCTTTCGTGACTGATATCAATGCCAATGCCTGGGTGTCATCGACCCACCGTCCGATGGGCTTTCCCGAATTCGTCGTCGTCATCGCCTCGATCATGGCCTTGAACCCGCTGGCGATGGATATGATGCTGCCGGCGCTGCCGGATATCGCCTCGAGCTTCCACATCGTGCTGGCCAACCGGCCGCAGATGGTGTTGTCGACCTTCCTGATCGGCTTCGGCCTCGGCCAGTTCGCGATAGGTCCGTTGTCGGATCGTTTCGGCCGCCGCCCGGTGTTGCTCGGCGGCATGACGCTCTATGCCATCGCCAGCGTGCTCGCGATCGCGGCGCCGACATTCGAGACCGTGCTTTTGGCGCGCGCGCTGCAGGGGCTCGGCACCTCGGCGACCCGCGTGATCGCGACCTCGGTCGTGCGCGACTGCTACGCCGGCAGGCGGATGGCGAGCGTGATGTCGCTTGCCATGATGGTGTTCATCGCGGTGCCCGTGATCGCGCCATCGTTCGGGCAGGCGGTGATGCTGCTGACGCAGTGGCGCGGCATCTTTGTCGTATTGATGCTGTATGGCGTGCTGGCCCTGATCTGGAGCGCGCTGCGGATGCCGGAAACCCTGCCGGTCTCGGAGCGCAGGTCGCTCGCGATCCGCGATGTAATGGGCGCGTACCGCACGACCGTCACCAATCGCCAGACCATCGGCTATGCGCTGGCGGCGGGCGGCGTGCAGGGCTCGCTGTTCGCCTATGTGTTTTCCTCGCAGCAGGTGTTCACCGGGATCTACCGGCTCGGCCGTTATTTCCCGCTGGCCTTCGCCGGCGTCGCGGTCGGCGTCGCCATTGCGGGCTTTCTCAACGCCCGCCTGGTCGGCCGCCTCGGCATGCGCGTGATGTCGCACGGCGCGTTGCTCGGTTTCGTGGTGGTGGCCGCGACGATGCTGGTCGCGGCCAGACTGCAGCTGCTGCCGTTGCCGCTGTTCATGGCGCTGTCGTCGCTGATGATGTTCGCGTTCGGGCTGACTTTCGCCAATTTCACCGCGCTCGCGATGGAGCCGCACGGCCATATCGCCGGCACGGCCTCGTCGCTCTACGGCTCGATCACGACATTGCTCGGCATCGGCATCGGCACCACGATCGGCCAGGCCTATGACGGCACGCTGCTGCCGTTTTCGACCGGGTTCTTCCTCTGCACGCTGGCCGCTCTGTTGGTGGTGCTGGTGGCGGAAAAAGGCCGGCTGTTCAAGCCGCACGGCAAGCCGATATGAGCTTCGATCGGAAAGGTCGCGGCCGCGCCACCGCGCGCAAAAGCGCGGCGGGATCGCTCCCGCCGCGCCCCAATCGTTGAACTCGCTGGTCCAGGGCCGAGACCGCCCCGATGCCAGGCTCTTGAACAGCCTAGCGGGCGATCCCAGCGAGGTGACAGCGCTCGAAACAAGACACTGGATCACCTCCTTTCATTGTTGGTGGGACTCGCAATATAGACCGCGAATCGGCCGGCGTTAAGGGGGGCCGGATGGTCCGGGCCGGGCCGGAACCGGCGCCGCTTGACGGTTGAGGCGGCGCCTGGGGCGTGTTAGGTCACAGCCTTCCGCGGGTGTAGCTCAATGGTAGAGCAGCAGCCTTCCAAGCTGAATACGAGGGTTCGATTCCCTTCACCCGCTCCAATGTTTTCAAGCAGTTGCCAAGCCATTAGCTTCCATTCGGACAAGCAGGCTGATGCTCATTCGGACAAATGTCTGTCTTTTGTTCGAGCTGCCCGGCGCTTCTTGGCGCCGTTGACGATCTGCCGTGTCGTGCGTTTGGTGTACTTTGGCAACACCTTCACCGTCGTGTGCCGACCCTGCGCCAGCATCTCGCGGTCGGTCAGTTCGGCGTCGCCGCCTTCAGTGAAGCCGCCGTGCCGGAACGATGTGAACGACAATTCATCGCGAAGGCCGGCCGCGCGGATGATTTTTTTGACCTTGCGGCTCAGATGCGTGAAGTCCGGCTGATCCGGCTTCGGCCATGTCGGCCATGGTCCGCGTTCGCCCCAATCCCGGCACAGCATTAGGCCGCCGATGCGGTTGCGTTTGATGGCGTCGAGCTCCGCCATCAACTCGGGATAAATCGGTGCACCTGCATCGTCGAACAGCGGTATCCAGCCCTCCTGTCTGGTCTTCTCATCAATGATGCGGACCATATTCGGGCGCTCTCTCGGGCGATAATGCGACACGTCGAAAGTCGCAAAGATGTCGGTCTCGCGCTGCAGCCATTCCCAGCCGATCATGGCAGCGGTCGCCAGCGACGGAAGCCCAAGCTCGACGGCCTTGGTGCGGAAGGCGACCAGCTCTTCGTACGCCGCAGTCGGTGTCTCACGATTGGACGACTGAAGTCCCATCTGCGAGAATGGATTAACCAATGGCAGCCTGCCCGGGTGCCGGCGCGCGACCACGTTCCACGCGCGGCGGCACGACTTCATTGCGTGGTTCACCGTGGTGCGGCGCTCGCGTTCGATCACGTTGCCCTCAGCATCGGTGATCTTGAGGATCAGTAACTTTTCATAGAGATCGTCGGTCAGCGCCGTATCGATTGCAGTGAGGCGCTTCTCGCCGAGTCGCTTGCCATCTTTCAGGACGTAGCCGCCAACGAGCTTGAATCCGACTTCATGGTTACGCTTGGACTTGGGGTCGAGTTTGGTGTAGCGGCGATCAGAACGGTATTCGGCAAGCATCCAATCGAGCGTTCCGAATGCGGCGATGGAGGACGACGCTGCTGGGGCACTACTGCCGATCCGCCATGCATCGAACGCTGGCAAGAGTAGTGTTTCAGCGCGTGACACTGCCGTTTGATACTCGGGGCCGAGCCGCTCGCTGTGCACGGTGCAGCCCGCCTTCTTTGCCCACGATGGCACGTGAAAGAAATAGCCCCAACCGCCACTCTTGAGCGGCTTACGCTCAACGTAGCGCGGAAGGGGCAGGGCAGAGCGCGGCGGCTTCATAGCAGATTTCTAAGGTCCTCAGACGTCTCGTCATCGGCTTGTTGCTCGGTGTCCAACTTGCTGAGCTTAACAGCGGCAACGCTACCATCAGGATTGTAGAACAGATGGGCAGCAAGTCCATATTTTGCCACGTATTTGCATACGCTCGCTTCGGGGTTGAGCTTCGGCGCCTTTTTAGCCATGATGCACGCCCAGTCTTCGATCAAACGCTCATTCTGAAGATCCGTCCAGAATCGAGCACAGGTCGCTGCTCTTTTTTCGTTTCCTCGGGAGCGTGCTCGTTTTCATAGTCCTCCCTCGCAGCTTGGAGCGCGAGTTGCCCGCGACAATCGTAGAATCTCGTCATCTGGACTCGACTGCAAGGACAATGCTTCGATCCGTGGCCTTGCGTACCCGCCGATCGAAAGCAGGGGGAAGACTTGGTCATCCACTCATC
>NZ_JBAURI010001282.1:0-14142 GCF_049581145.1 Bradyrhizobium sp. | reverse complement strand
GTCATAGGCCTCAAAGACATCCAGGCCCATATAGAGGCCGGCGATGCAGGACGCGACATGATCCGGCGCACGCCCCATGAAGCCGGCATGCAGGCCGCCCCAGGCCTCCAGCGCGCGCCTGCGCTGGACCAGATCGCCATAGCTCAGCGGCAGCTCCCAGATCCGATTGGCTTGCGCGCCATCGGGTGCGGTATAAGTCATCAGCGATTGGTTTTCGGGCGCTGCCGCGAAATCGTACAACCGTCCCATCGATGCGATGGATCGCGCAAAGGCATGGTGCCGGGTCACGTCATCGACGCGCTCGCCGCCGATGAAGATCGTCCGCCCATCCCGCAGCCCCGAGATATGCTGTTCGCCAGTTTTCATCATGCCGTCCGCCTTTCTGCAAACCACCGTCTTCGGCGAATTATACTGCACGAATTACCTTTGCAATAAAGCTATTAATGCGGTCAAGTCCAAAGACGCGCCGAGGTGTGCGCGGGACCTGACGGCTGCAGGCCCGGCTCCGGCCGCCTACTTGAGCAGTCCGAGATAGGCTTCCTGGATCTTCGGATTGCTGCGCAGAGCATCCGCCGTGCCCTCGATCGTGATCCGGCCGTTCTCCATCACATAGCCGTAGCTGGCGACCTCCAGCGCGATCTCGGCGTTCTGCTCGACCACGAGCACCGACACGCCGAGCCGGTTGATCTTGCGGATCTGGTCGAAGATCTCGACAACGACCAGCGGTGCGATGCCGAGCGAAGGCTCGTCGAGCAGCAACAAGACGGGCTTCGCCATCAAGCCGCGCCCGATCGCGAGCATCTGCTGTTCGCCGCCGGACAGCGTGCGTACCACCTGCGCCTTCCGCTCAGCCAGACGTGGAAAAACGTCGAACACGAGTTCGAGGCTGTTCCGGATCTCGTTGCGGTCGCGGCGCGTGTAGGCGCCCAGCATCAGATTCTCCAGGATCGTCATGTTGAGGAACAGGTCGCGCCGTTCAGAAACCAGCGACAGCCCCAGCCGCACGATCCGGTGCGCCGGCAGCGCCTCGCATTTGCGGCCGAGGAAGCTCACGCATCCCGACCATGGCCGCCTCAGTCCCGCAATCGTATTGAGCGCTGTGGTCTTGCCGGCGCCGTTCGCGCCCAGCAGGGTCACGATCGCCCCTTTCGGCACCGAAAGCGTGACGTCGTCGAGGACCCGCACCAGACCGTGACCGGCATCGAGATGCGCGACCTCCAGCATCGCTAGTGCCCCAGATAGGCGGCGATCACAGCCGGATTCGACCGCACCTGCTTCGGCGTACCTTCCGCGATCTTCTGGCCGAAATTGACGACCGTGATCAGGTCGGAAACGCCCATCACCACCGGCATCACATGATCGACCAGCAGGATCGCGATTCCGAGCTTGTTGCGCAGCATCAGCAGCGTCGCGTTCATTTCCTCGATCTCGGATGCGCGAAGCCCTGCCGCGGGCTCGTCGAGCAACAACATCCTGGGGTTGGCGGCGAGCGCGCGGGCAAGTTCCAGCCTGCGCATCTTGGCAAGCGGGAGCGCGCACGCTTGCGTCCCGCGCTGATCCGCCAGATTCACGAGCGCCAGGAGTTCGGTGACCCTTTCGCTCATCCTTGCCTCAGTGGCCCGGCAACACCGCGACCTCAGGATCGCCGACAGGAGTCCATACTCGGCCGTGCTGTGCATCCCGACCCGGATGTTGTCGGCGACGGTCATGTCTGCGAACAGCTCGGTATTCTGGAAGGTCCGGGTCAAGCCGCGCCGGCAGATCTGGTCAGGCGTGACGCCTGCCAAGGGACGACCGTCGAACCCGATCGCCCCTTGCGAAGGCGCGTAGACGCCGGTCACCGTGTTGATGATCGTGGTCTTTCCCGCACCGTTCGGCCCAATCAGGCTGTGAATCATGCCCGCGTGAACCTCGATGCTGACATTGTTCACGGCAACCAGGCCGCCGAAGCGGACCGTGACGTCGCACAGCGACAACAATCCGCTCACGCGATGGTCTCCGGTGGCTTGAACCGGCCACGGCGCGAAACGAGTTCCGCAAGACCCGACGGCCCCACCATGATGATGGCGAGCAGCAGCACGGCAAAGATCAGCCCCATATAGGTTTTGAAGGCGCCGAGCAGATCGGGCATCAACACGAAGATGACGGCGCCGATCACCGCGCCGGACAATCGGCCAAGTCCCCCAATCACCATGACCGAGAGATAGGACACCCCGGTCAGGATCGTGAATTGGACCGGATCGAGATAGGTGGTCTGCAGCGATTGCAGCGCGCCGCCGAGCGCCGCCAGCCCCGCGCTCAGCCCGAAAGCGACGGCCTTGGCACGGCGAACGTCGACACCGAGACTCAGCGCCGCAACCTCGCTTTGGCGAAGCGCGTTGAAGGCGCGGCCCCAGCGCGACCGGATCAGGTTGAAGACACCCCACAACACGATCAGCGCCGAAATGACCGATAGATAATAGAGTGCCGTTGCCGACGTCAGCGCGTATCCGAACACCGCGAGGGGCTCGACGGCGTGCCCCACCGCGCCGCCGGTCAAATCGGCAAGGTTCAGAATGGCGAGGTTGACGATCCCCGCAAACGCCAGCGTCACCAGGGCGAGATAGTGCCCTTCCACGCGCAGCGACATCACACCCAGGCCATAGCCGACGAAAGCGGTCATGACGGTTGCGACCGGTATTGTCAGCCACATTGGCAGACCCGCATGCGACGACAGCAACGAAGCACCATAGGCCCCGAAGGCGCAGAAGGCCGCCTGAGCCAGCGTGATCTGGCCGGCAAGACCGGTCACGATGCTCAGGCCTGACGTGATGATGGACGTGGTCGCGATCAGCGTCAGCAGAACAATGGCATGGGTCGAGAGAAACACCGGGCCGACAGCCAGCCCGGCGACAGCGGCGATCAGCAAGTCAAGCCTCACGGCTTTGTCCATCGTCACACCTTCTTCAATCGGCGTTTTCCGAGCAGTCCCTGCGGCATGAACATCACCATCGCGATCAGCGCCCCATACGCCACCATGTCCTTCGTTGCCGTCGAGATGTAGTAGCCCGCCGCGGTCTCGATCAGCCCGAGCAACACGCCGCCGACGATCGCGCCGGGAAGGCTCGCGAAGCCGCCGAGAATGGCCGCGCAAAATCCCTTGATCGCCATCAATCCCATGTCCGGCGACAGCGTCAGCACCGGCGCCATCAACAATGCCGCGACTGCGGCCAGAACCGACGCCAGCACCCAGATCGCCGCCGACACCTG
This sequence comes from Bradyrhizobium sp., assembly GCF_049581145.1. Lineage (GTDB taxonomy): Bacteria > Pseudomonadota > Alphaproteobacteria > Rhizobiales > Xanthobacteraceae > Bradyrhizobium. Next base: position 10,893 of record NZ_JBAURI010001282.1, on the reverse strand, counting down.
TGTCACGGAGATTCCGACGATCGAGGCCCCACGCGGGCTCTCGCACGCCGCAAGAATGGCGTGGCCATAGCGCGAAAAACGAAAGAACAGGAACAAAAGCGCCGCAATCACGATGGAGACTGTCACGACAACGATGTTCGCGGTCGTGATGAAGACGCCGTGCAGCTCATAGACCTGATTGGCGACGAGCGCCGGAAATGGCCACGGATCCGAGCCCATGAACGCGCGCAACCCTTCGCGGATGCCCAGACCGATCGCCAGCGTCGCGATCACCTGCACGATCAGCGGGGTTCGGCGCAGCGGACCGAGAATGCCCAGATAGATCGCCAGTCCGAACAGGGCCGACAATCCGAGCGAGATCAGGCAGGCCAGCCAGAACGGGACGTGGAAAATGACCTGCGATATGACCACGATATAGGCCGACAGCGTGATCTGCTCACCATAGCCGAAATGCACGACATTGGTGCCGTTGTGAATCAGGACGATGCCGAGCGCGACCAGCCCGTACATCATGCCGGCCGGCACTCCGTTCGCCACGATCTGGAGCATGTCCATCAGGCGGCCCGCGTCAGGCAGCTGGACTGCGGCGGCCTCCAGGGAATGCCGCCAGGCATTCCCTGTCGGACATGCTATTTGGCATCGAACGAACCCGGCAGGATCTCGCGCGTCAGCTCGGGGGTGATGATCGCAATTCGCATCAGCGAATTGCCTTCGTGATTGGTCGATGACAGATAGGTCGGCAAGGTCACGCCGGAATCGAAACCGTCGAACGTTTCCAGCGCGGCCATGAAGTTCTCGCGCGTGAGATCCTTGCCGGCGCGCCGCAGCGCTTCGATTACATTCTTCGCGGCCCCGTAGCCGAGCACGTCGCTGGTTGCCGGACGGCCCTGCCGCGTCAGGTCCGGATAGCGCTTCTGAAACGCCGCTCGAAAGTCGGCCATCGGCTTGTCGTCGGATTCCGGAAGCGAATTTCCTGCCACCACGAATTTCGCGCCGATGCCGACCTTTCCGACCATCTCGGGATAGTTCTGGTTCGACGTGGCGGAGGAGCCGAGAATTTGCGCCTTGATGCCGAGCTCCCGGATCTGCCTGGTCGCAATCGCGCTCGCGGCCGGATAGCCGTAGACCACGATCGCCTGCGGGTCCGCGCTGCGTAGATGCAGGACCTGCGAGGTCACATCGGTGTCGGACGCGTTGAAGGTTTCGACCGCGACCGGCGCCTTGCCCAGTTCCTTCAACCTCGCGGTAATGGCGGCCGTTCCCGTCGCGCCGTATTGGTCCGACTGCCGCATGATCGCCACGCGATCGAACTTCAGGACCCCAACCAGATAGTTCACCATCGCCCGACCCTGCATGCGGTCGTTCAGCGTACCGGTCCGGAACACGTTCCTGATGACGGGCTCGGTCATGTCAGGCGAGGAGAAGCTCGGAATGATGACGGGCACGTTGGAACTCGCCAGCACGCTCTTCATGGGAACGCCGACTGCGCTCGCGCTCGGGCCGATCACGGCGAAAACCTGCTCGGTCTGCACCAGCCTGTTGAAGCCGGCGATACCCTTCGGCGCCGACGATTCGTCGTCGATCGACACCCATTCGAACTTGCGTCCATTGACGCCACCGGCCTCGTTCTGCTGCTCGAACGCGAGCGCCGCGCCGGCAAGATTACCCGAGCCCCAGATCGCCGCTGGACCCGTCAGACTTCCGATGAAGCCGATCTTGATCGATGTCGCGGTCACGCCAGTGCTGTCGGCATGGGCCGGCAGCGCGACACAAAGCGCGAGCAGACCGGCCAGGACATGTCCAGGGAATAGCCGGAGATTCATCTCCCAAGTCCTCCCTTCCATTCCAAGTCCTCCTTCCAAGTCCTCGGCAACGCGATGCGGCGGCCGATCCGTGAAACATCACTGTAATTTTAGCCATGCCGACGTTCGCCCTGTCAAGGCGCGCTCACGCCGGCGAATTGTGCTGATACAAGTTTGAGCAGACAGCCCAAAACATCATCCCTGTGGGCCGAAAAGCCGTGTCGGATTCATTTGGTCGCCATGCCTTCCACGCCCACCAGTTTTTCGAGGAACGACCGCTCCACGACCTGCCGGCCGTCAGCAGCGTTGAAGATCATCGCCCCGCGATCGAGCACGATCAGCCGGTTGGTGAACTCCATCGCAAGTTCGACGTGCTGCTCGACCAGCACAATGGCAACCCCGGATTCCCTGCGGATGCGCTTCAAGGCATCCAGGATGGCCTCGACGATGATCGGGGCAAGCCCTTCCATCGGCTCATCCATCAGCAGGAGCCTGGGATTGCCCATCAGGGCGCGTCCAATGCTGAGCATCTGCTGCTCGCCGCCGGACAGCTTGGTGCCGCCGAGGCGGCGGCGCTCCTTGAGGCGCGGAAACAGATCGTAGATCCGCTCCAGGTTCCAACCGCTCTGCCCGGCACTGGCCGGCCGATAGGCAACCGTGAGATTCTCTTCGACCGTTAATGACGGGAAGATCTCCCGCTCCTGCGGCACCAGGCCGATTCCCAGGCCAGCCCGGACGTGAGGCGGCAGCGTTACGATCGACTGGCCGAGGAGCCTGATGGCCCCGCCTCTCACATCGGCCCGGCCGGCGATCGCCGAGATCAGCGTTGTCTTTCCGACGCCGTTGCGGCCAAGGATCGCCAGTGTCCCGCCCGCCGGAAGATCGAAACTGATATTCGAGATGACGTGGGTCGCGCCCCAGCCTGCATTGAGCTTGTCGCAGGACAGCAGGACGATATCGTTTGTCGGATTCTCAGTTGGCATCGACGTGACGGTGCCCCAGATAGATGTCCCTGACCAGGCGGCTGGATGCGATCTCCAGCGGCGTTCCTTCGAGCACGATCTCACCCGCTACGAGAACGCTGATGCGTTCGGCAAATCGCGCGACCAGCTTCATGTCGTGTTCGATGAACAGTACCGACACATTCGACGGCAGCGCTTCGATGAGCTCGAACACCAGGTGCGAATCCGCGGGCGGGACGCCCGCCGCCGGTTCGTCCAGCAACAGCACGGCCGGCTTCAGTGCCAGCGCGATCGCGATCTCGACCAGCCGCTGCCGGCCGTATGACAGCTCGGTGATCGGCAGCATCGCGCTCTGTCCGAGCTTGAGCTGCTCCAGGATATCGTAAGCGGTTTCGGCGGTCCGCCGTTGCGCCTGCCGGGCGCCGAACAGTCTGCCGCCGACGCCGGCTTGCTCGGCAACGGCCAGCTGCACGTGCTCCAGCACGCTCAACTCGCGAAGCAGCGAATTGATCTGGAATGTCCTGGCCAGCCCCCGTTTGACGCGCTGATGCGCCGCGAGCGGGGTCACGTCCTCCTCGTTGACCCAGACGGTGCCGCTGGTCGGCGCAAGGCTGCCGGTCAGGAGATTGATGAAGGTGGTCTTGCCGGCGCCGTTCGGACCGATCAGGGCCTGGCGGGCGCCCACCTCGAGATAGAAATCGACCCCCGAGACCGTCTTCAGGCCGTTGAACGATTTTGTCAGCGCGCTGGTCCGCAACGCGAACGGCAGGCCTCTTACGCGCATGTCACCTCCGCTCGCCCTGCGGCTGCCGCGTGTCGGCGACGCGCCATTTCGACTTCACCAGCAGCGCGATCCTGCTGGCCAGACCCAGCAACCCGCCGGGCGCAAACAACACGACCAGGATCAGAATGATGCCGAGCCAAAACAGCCAGAATACCGGATCATCCTTGGCCAAGGCATCCTGCACGATCATGTAGGCGGGAGCGCCGACGAAGGCGCCATAGAGCCGCCCTCGGCCGCCGATCACGAGGATGATCAGAACGGTGCCGGCCATCTCGAGGCCGAACACATCGAGCGACACGAACTGCGTCGTCTGTGCGAACAATCCGCCGGCCAATCCCGCAAGCCCGGCGCTGATCGTAAAGGCAATCAGCTTCCGCCGCCGGACCGGGACGCCGATCGCCTGCATCCGTGCCGGATTGAGCCGGATGCCGACAAGGGAGCGTCCGAACGGCGCATAGAGCAGCGCGCGAACGGCAGCCCATGCCACAAACAGAACCACGATGCTGTAGATGAAGGTCACATGGCCGAACAGATCGAAATCGAAACGCCCGAAGATCGGCGCCGTCGCGATGCCTTGCAGCCCGTCGTGGCCGCCGGTGATGTTGGCGAACCGATTGGCGAGCTCGCCGAACAGAAGCGTGAGCGCAACACCCAGCATCAGCAACGTCAACCGGCTGGTGCGCAGGATGATGCTGCCGGCCGTGATGCCGACCGCCGCGGCGGCGACGACCGCGATCGCCAACCCCGAGATCGGCTCCTGCCAGCCGGCGACCGTCAGCAAGCCTGCCGCATAGGCCCCCACCCCAAAAAACGCCGTATGTCCGAGAATGACGATGCCGGCGTATCCCACCACGATATCGTAGGAGAGCGTGAACAGGATCATGACGACGATCTGCGTCGCAAATGGCAGATAGGTCGGCAACAGGAACCAGACCGCGGCAGCACAGATCCAGGGCGCAAGCTCAAAGGGCCGCAGCCTGTGAGACGACATCAACTGGGCGACCGCAACATCCTTTGCCGGCACCATCTATTGTACCTGCAGCCGGCCGAACAGACCTTGCGGGCGGACCAGCAGCACCGCAAACACCGCCACGTAGATGAAGAACGCGCCAAATTGCGGCGCCAGGATCTTGCAGGCGCTGTCGCCTATGCCGAGCAGCAGGGCCGCCGCGAACGGCCCGCTGACCGTGCCCAGGCCGCCGACCGAGACGACGATCAGGAAATATGCGAGATGCTCCAACGGATAGCCCGGCGCGACCGAGATCATGTCGGCACCAAGACCGCCGCCGATCGCGGCCAGTCCGCTGCCGAGTGCAAACACGATCGAAAACAGCGCGCCCGTGTTGATCCCGATCGACTCGGCCATCGCCCGGTTGTCGACGGTTGCCCTGATCCGCACGCCGATGCTGGTCCGTTCAATCGCGACCAACAACGCCACGAAGGTCGCTACGCCGACGCCGATCAGGAACAACCGGTACAGCGAGAATGACCGTCCGGCGAGTTCGACACCGCCGCCAAGCGAGGCGGGAACGGTGACGGTCATCGGCATCGGACCATAGATATATTGCGCAGCGGCCGACGCGACGAAGATGATGCCCATGCTCAGCAGGACCTGGTCAAACTCTCCCGCCTTGTAGACATGCACATACAACAGCCGCTCGAGCACGACGCTGACCGCGGCGACAAGCACACCTGTCACGACCAGCGCGACCGCAAACGGCAGCGACAAGTGGCCGAGCAATTCGATCAGCAGATATCCCCCGGCCATCGCGAATGCGCCGTGGGCGAGATTGGCGATGCCGAGCAGACCCATCGTCACGGAGAGGCCGACCGATATGACGTAGAGCACCATCGCATAGGCGGTTCCCGTGAAGAGAATGCTGACCAGAAGCTCGCTCCAGTTCACAACACCATCCTCTCTGCAACCGGGCCTCGACGCGACTTGCGACCTGACCTATGGATTGAACGTCTTCCAGGGATCCTTCAGCGGCGGCAACGATTCCATCGTGACGTTGGTCGGCTTGCCGTCGACGATCTCGACCTTGTTGATCTGGATCGGCAGGACGATATCCCGTGTCGCCGGATCGATCGATACGTCGCCGCGCGGACTGTCGGTTCCCTTCCAGTTCGACAGCGACTTGAGAATGGCCTCTGAATCGGCGCCATCACCCAGTTCCTTGGCGGTGCCGTAAATCGCCGACATCGCATCCCAACCCGATACAGCGGTCACGTTCGGCGTCGAGTCCTCGCCATATTCCGCCTTCCAGGCTTTGACGAACGCCACATTGCCGGGATTCTGGTTGCCGACCGTGTAGCTCGCGGCGGTGATCACGCCGGCGATATCCGGCGGCAGATTTCGTACCTCGTCATCGAGCGCGACGTCGCCGGGCCCGATCAGCCTGGCGCCGGCCGCCTTCAGCCCCGTGTCGATGAACGACTTCGAGACCGACGCCATGCGGCCGCCGTTCACAAAGGTGAAAACAGCATCCGGCTTGTCTGCCTTGATCCGCTCCATGAAGGGCAGGTAGTCCGTCGTTATCATTGGCGCGCGGACGGCATTGACGAGCTTGCCGCCGTTCTCTTCAAACCCCTTCCTGAACGCCGCTTCCGAGTCCACGCCGGCGGCGTAATCGGCGACGAGGCTGTCAGCGGTCTTGATGCCGCTCTTGCCGGCCCAGACGCCGATCGAATAGGCGGTATGCCATTGCGTGTAGGAGAACCGCACGAAGTAGGGCGATGACCTTGTCAGGCTCGACGTCGTCGCGTTCATCAGCACGACCGGGATTTTGGCTTCGGTCGCGAGCTTCGCCAGGGCAAAGCCCTGCGGCGACAGCGCAACACCTGCAATCAGCTTGATATGCTCCCTGACGATCAGCTCCTGGGCAATGCGCCGCGTGTTGTCGGGGCTGCCGGCATCATCCCGCCGGATCACCTCGACCGTAACGCCCGCAGGCAGGTCGTTGGCGTGGATCTTCTCGTAGAGCCGGGCGCCCCGGTCAAAACCTTCGCCCAGTGAGGCGAACGGACCGGAAAAGGCCCCAATCAGGCCCACCTTGAAGGACTCCGCTGCGTGAACGCCTGCCCCAAGAACGAGGTGGCAGAGTACAATCAGCCCGATGCCACCGGCCGTCATTGTCCGCGATCGACTCATACTCACTCAGGCTCCTCCAGGATCAATCAAAGACGCGCGTTCTGTTGCGATCAAACGATCAAATCGTCGGGCGATCACGTCGAAACACCCGCACCAACAGAACTTCGAAAACTCGGCGCTCACAAGCGGCGATGGGAAAATGCTGCTGATTTTGCAGGCCATTGCTGCTCAATTCGACTGCAAGACGCGCGGATCGGCGGCATTTGCTCCAGTCCTTGCCGCCGGCTACACCGGCGGCGATCGGCGCACGATGATGATCGCCTTTCTCGATAGCCATCGCCTGCCTCATGCCGGATCGACGTGCCGCGCGATATTGCTCCGGTAGGACAGGATGTGCTCGCGCATCGCCGCCGCCGCGCGATCCGCATCGCCCGCAACCAAGGCGTCGACGATCGCCTCGTGCTCGCGCTGCACCTTCTTCAGGTGCTCCGCGTCGTTGAGCGAAATGAACCAGACGCGCAGCGATCGCTCGTGCAGCGTCCTGAGCAATTCGGACAGGACCGGGTTCTTGGCCGCCTGGGCCAGCATGCCGTGAAAGTCACGGTCGAGCATCATCAGGGCTTCGATGTCGCGCGTGCTCCTGGCCTCGTCGGCGTTGGCCAGAATGTCACGCATCGCGGCGATATCCGACTTCGTCGCCCGAACAGCCGCCAGCCGCGCGCATTCCATTTCATTGATCATGCGGACTTCCGCCACCTGCATGATCTCCGCGAGATTGACCGGCCGAACGATGATGCCCTTGCGTGGAATGATGTCCACGAGGCCCTGCAGCTTGAGCTGGTCGATCGCCTGGTGCACGGGCGTCCGGCCAAACCGCAACCGCTCGCTCAGCAGGCTTTCATTGATGTACTCGCCGGGCCGCAGCGCACAGGTGATGATATCGTGCTTGATGGCCTCATAGGCCTGATCGCGCAAGGACAGACGCCGCGCGCCATCCGCGACAGCCCTCGCGTTCAGGATATGAGCGGGACCGCTGCGCTGCGGCTTGGCAGCCGCGGGCCTCATCCGCCCGACTGGCTCCTCCCGGCTTTGGCGACGAACCATTTTGACCTCTTTGCTGCGCCAGCCTGCCGGCTCACGCCGGATCGAAATAGTGGATCTCGAGCAGCAGGCACCCCGCCTGGGACTTGAACGGTCCGTGAAACGCGCCAGGCGGCCGGCAGGCGTAGGTGAACGGCGAAAACGCAGTCCCGCCATTGCCCTGCTTGTCGTTACCGACAGTGAGATCGCCCGACACCAGGAAGACCTCTTCCCAGTATTCATGGACGAAGGGATCCACAGTGAACACGCCCGGATCGAACTTCAGGAGCCGCGTGCGGCTGCCCTTCTTGTTCGCCTCATCGAGCGCGCCGGACAGGATCTTCTGCTTGATGCCCGACGGATAGCCCGCGGGAACTTCCCAGCCCGCCGCCATATCCAGTGCATGGAATTCGTCGTGCTTCTTGTTTATCGCCACATCGCTACTCCCTGTTGCACATCACATCAACCAAGCTCGGCCGCCCGCTTCAGGCTGGCCAGCATCGAAATCTTCTGCAGATAGTCCCGCGCCAGTGCGGGCTCGGCGGCGGTCCGCGCCATCCGGACACGAAACTCCTGCTGATCCCTGGCATCGCTTGCCTCGAGATTCCGCTTGTTCTCGATGGTCTGTCTCTGCACGTGCTCCAAGGTGACCAGCCGCCGCTGCAGATCATAGCGATCGAGTTCAGGCTGCGGCGCTTGCTTGTGCCAGACTCGCGCCAGACGGCCGCACAGATTGACGACGTCGTGAATCCCGCCATTCATCCCCATGCCGCCGAGCGGATTATTGATATGCGCGGCATCGCCGGCAAGAAATGCTCGACCCTTGCGGAAGGAGTCGGCAACGCGCTGATGCACCCGATAGAGCGTGACGTGAAGGATGTCGGCGTCCGCCGCCGCGGGGATCAGACCACCGAGCGTTGCAGCCGCGAATTCCGAGCTGGACGCCTGGTCATCGGACACTTCGGGTGCGATCGGAAACATCACGCGCCACATGCCGGGAATCTGCAGCAGAAAATGCCATTGTTTGGGATCGGCGACATAGCTCACCGAGGTGAGATCCGGAAATATCTGCAAAAAGTCGAATGATGTCGAGACGACGAGGAAACGCTCCGGCCAGGTGAAGCCGGAGAACGGAATGTCGAGCGCCTTGCGAACCGCGCTCTTGGCCCCGTCGGCGCCGATCAGCCACAGCCCGCGGCGGCGCTCGAGCGAACCGTCCACTCCGCGAAGATCGACCTCGATGCCCTCGTCGTCCTGAGCAACGCCTTCGAGCTTGCGGCCGAACTCGATGCGAAAATTGTCGTCCGCTCCGAACGCCTCGACAATGATCTTGGTCAGCTTGAACTGCTCGCTTTGCAGCCGGTAGGGATGTCCGGTCAGATCGGCAATGTCGCCGAAATCGAACTGCGCGATCGGACCGTCATCGCGCGACCGATACTGCACCGTTGGGGCGATCAGGCCTTGCGCGATGAGGCCATCGGCCACGCCGATCCCGGCGAGCATGTCGAGGGTGGGCGGATGGAACGTCGACGCGCGCGATTCCCTGCTGAGCTCGGGGGACGCCTCGAACACCGTGACCGGGATGCCTTGCCGAGCGAGACTCGCCGCCGCCACCAGTCCGACCGGACCGGCGCCGGCGATCAGGACGCGTTTCTCGGTCTCCGGCAAGGCCACCCCTCTTCCGATCCAGGCCTGCCGCAGCAGGCAGCTCTACTTGAGCAGTGATATTTTACTATCTTTTCAGTGTCAATGCGGGCCGCCTGGTTTCGCCGGCTCGTCCGGCGCGAAATATCGCCCAAGATTTTATTCAGCTCAGATCCAGCGCACGCAGCGCGGCCGCCTGCCCTGACGCGAAGGTTGCGACTTCGACGTCGGTCTCGGCAAATTCGACGCGGCGAAATCTGGCCTGGTCCTCGAACGGCACGGTGGCGTCGATGCCGAGCTTGGTGCGGATTCCATCCTTGCTGACGCGGACATATTCGTGGCCCCTCGCCCCCAGAATCAGAACGAGATCGGAGGACGCCTCCATTCGGGTTGCGACCGCATATTCGACGTCGATCGGGTCACGGATATCGATGTCATGATCGACCACCGTGATGAGGTCGAGATCCTTGAGCGCACCAAAGGCAGCCAGCATTGCGTTGCGCTGCAAACCGTTGTGCTGGCGGGTCTGCTTCCTGACCTGGATCACGGCATGAAACCGGTGCAGGCCGCCGGAGGTCATCTCGACATCGGTGACGATCGGCACCGCCGACTGCAGAACCTTCAACAGGCTGGCCTCGAGGACATATTTCCGCAGAATGATGGTTTCGCGTCCGAAGCCGTTGATCACATGATAGATCGGACGCCTGCGGTGCGTGACGGCCGAAAATTGCAGCACCGGCGCATCTGCCGCGGGCGCAGCGAAGCCGACGAACTCGCCGAACGGACCTTCCGGCGCAACCTGATCGATCAGGATCTTTCCTTCGAGAACGAATTCGCTCTCGGCCGGCACCAGAAGGTCCTGCGAGACCGCCTTGACGACCGTAAGCGGCTGCCCGGCAAGACCACCCGCGACAGCCAGTTCGTCGGCGTTTTCCGGCATCTGCGATCCCATCGTCGCAGCCGTGAAATGCAGCGCCAGATCGGTGCCGATGCAGACCGCGACAGACAACGCTTCGCCCATCTCCTTCGCGCGCTCGAAGGCGAGCCGCAGATGGCGGCCGAAATCGAGCTTGATGGCGACGCGGTCCGGTCCGAGCAGCTGCAGTCGGTGATACGACGCGTTGTAAATCCCGGTGACGGGATCTTTCACGACGACGATCCCGGCGGTGATATACCGGCCGGCATCTCCCGGCGCATGGAACAATGCCGGCAGGATCCTGCCGATATCGAAGCCCGAATTCAGCACCACCTCGTGAACCGGCGCATCCGTGACGACGACGGGCGGCAGCGGACCGCCGAGGGCACGCTGCACCAGGCCGCGAATGCCGTTGAAATCGAGGCCGAAGGCGGCCTCGCAATTTTCCCGCGAACTGAGCAGATTGCCGATCACGGGTGTTTCATATCCGACCACCGACGGGAACAGCAGCGCCTGACGGCCATCCAGCTTTTTCAGGATCGCCGCGACTTCGAGATGCGGATCGGCCGGCGCGTTGGTCGGGGCCTGCCCCGCAGCGGCCGCCGGCCCATGAT
>NZ_JBAURI010001281.1:0-3810 GCF_049581145.1 Bradyrhizobium sp. | reverse complement strand
GCTCCGTAACGAAGAGGCGCCGCCGGAGATGCCGTCGCCGCCGGAGCGCAAGCAGAAGATCATGCACGGGCGGCTGACGATCGGCGGCCAGGTGCTGATGGCATCCGATGCGCCGCCGGAACATTTTCACAAGCCACAGGGTTTTGCCGTCTCGCTCACGGTCGGCGATCCCGGCGAGGCCGAAGCCAAGTTCAAGGCACTGTCGGAAGGCGGCAGCGTCAATATGCCGTTCGGGAAGACCTTCTTCTCCAGGGGATTCGGGATGTGCGTCGATCGGTTCGGCATTCCCTGGATGGTCAACAGTCCGCTCGAGGGTCAGTGAGCGGCACTAGCGGCAGGAGCGATACATCGCGTTGAGCTCGCGCCCGCGCAACAACAACAGCCGCGACGTCAGGCCGCCGCGGCGGATGATCCAGTCCCGGACCGGCCCAGGGTAGGCCTCCAGCACCAGTTCGGAGGCCTCCGGCTCGGCATAGGTGCGGCCGCGGCGGTCGATCGACCGCGCTGCGTGAAAGCCCAGGATGGCGCGGCGGGTCACGCAGATGCGGTTGCTGGGCACGATGCTCAGCACCAGGGTGCAGGCCGACAGGCAGGGGCCGTCGATCACCACGCGCTCACCGGAGTCCCGCACGCTCTCGAACATATCGAGAAACGGGCCGACCTTGCCGCCGGGGCTTGCGAGAATGCGGACCTCGGCATGCGCCAGCATCGAGGCGAAGGCCCACAGGGCGACCGCAAGAACAAGGGTGAGGATAATTCGTGTTCGCAATCTGGCCTCATCCGTTTCGCCGTGTGCCGCGCAGAGTCGGCAATCCGATGCCCGCGGCGTCGAAGCCGCCGTCGACCGCCAGGATCTGTCCGGTGATGTAGCTGGCGCGGTCGGAACTCAGGAAGAAAATAGCCTCCGCCAGCTCTTCTTCAAGGCCGTAACGATTGAGCGGGATCGCATCGTGATAGTCGGCGCGGATCTCCGCGGTGTGCACGGCCTTCGCCATCGCGGTGTCGACCGGGCCGGGCGCCACGCCATTGACGCGGATGCCGAGCGAAGCCAGTTCGACGGCGAGCTGCTTGGTCAGATGGGCAAGCGCCGCCTTGCTGGTGCCGTAGGCCGAACGCAATGTGGAGGCACGTACCGCCGAGATCGAGGTGATGTTGACGATTGCGCCGCCGCCATGTTCGCGCATCAGCGGCGCGGCCGCCTTGGTGCAAAGCAAGGGTCCGGTGAGATTGACCGCGAGGATCCGGTTCCAGGCGTCGTCGGAGGTTTCGAGCAGCGGCGCGAACACCGCGACGCCGGCATTGTTGACGAGAGCATCCAGCCGGCCGAAGCGTTTGGTCAAGGTGACGATGGCCGCGGCTACGGCGGTTGCGTCAGACACGTCGCAATGCAGCGCCAGCGTCTGTTCGGCGCTGTCGAGGTGCGCGATTGCCGCCCGCAGCAATTCGCCCTCGATATCGAGCAGGGCGACGCGCCAGCCGTCGGCGAGGAAGCGTTTCGCCGTGGCGAGCCCAATGCCGCGCGCGGCGCCGGTGACAAGGGCGACTCTTTGGGGAGAGGGGGCCATATTTTCCGTCGTCCTTCGAGACCAGCCAGGTTCTGCGAGGTCTGAGCATCGCGGACCCGGTGCTCAAGATGACCGAAAGCGCCTCGTGGTCAAGCCGCCGTGGCGTCCTGATCGCACTCGCGATTGCCGCCAGCCTGGCGCCGGCCGTTGGTCGATGACGCGCCCGGCATCAGGGGCCGGCGAGCTCCTGGCTGGCCACGAACTCGGCAAACCGAGGAATTATCCCAGCGCCGCCACCGATCGCAGGTATGTCCCGACGCGCCGAGATCGGTATTGTTTGGCTGCCCAACAAAGTCGAAGCGAATGTCGGGGCCGTCGAGCCCGGTTCGTCTTGTTCACAGGTGCCGGTTCGACGAGCCAACCAAGAGGACTTTCCATGTCGCTGACCCTGTATTTCCATCCGCTGTCGTCGTTCTGCTGGAAGGTGCTGATCGCATTGTATGAGAACGACATCCCGTTCGCGCCGAAACTGGTCGATCTCGGCAGCGAGGCCGAGCGGGCGGCGCTATCGAGGCTGTGGCCTATCGGCCGGTTTCCGGTTTTGCGTGACGATGCCCAGGATCAGACGATCCCGGAGTCGAGCATCATCATCGAATATCTCGACCGGCAGTATCCCGGCCGGACACGGTTTATCCCGGCAGATCCCGACCGTGGCTTGCAGACGCGGCTGCGTGACCGCTTCTACGATCTATATCTGCATCTGCCGATCCAGAAGATCATCGGCGACCGGCTTCGCCCGGACGGCACGGAGGACCCGCGCGGCGTGGAAGAGGCGAGGGCGCAATTGCGCATCTCCTACCGCATGATCGAACGGCAGATGGCGTCCGGCGGCTGGGCGATGGGAGAGGCCTTCAGCCTTGCCGATTGTGCGGCGCTGCCGCCCTTGTTCTACGGCAACATGGTCGAGCCGCTCGGCGCGGGCTGCAGCAAGGTCAATGGCTATCTCGAGCGCCTGAAAGCGCGGCCGTCGATCGCGCGGGTGATGAGGGAAGCCGAACCGTATTTCCAGGTGCTTCCGAAGGAAAGTCGTTGAATCGCGCCGGTGGCTTGTGGCGCGCGCACGAAACCCGGGCGGCGCCCGCGGTCGGCCAATGACCTCCCGGGTAATTTCGCGACTTCGTGTCGGTGCTGCAAAACGTCGTTCGTCTTTGAGGAGCGCCGCCCCGCAATCGGCCCTGATGACATAGCAAACGGAGAAGAGTGATGCGATTCATGATGCTGATGATCCCAAAGGGCTACGAGACGGCAACGCCCGGCACCATGCCGCCGGTCGAGGCGGTCGCCGCGATGATGAAATACAACGAGGTGCTGAAGGAGGCCGGTGTGCTGATCACGCTCGACGGGCTGCATCCGCCCTCGATGGGCGCGCGGGTGTCGTTTGCCGGCGGCAGGCCGGTCGTCACCGACGGACCCTTCACCGAGAGCAAGGAGGTGATCGGCGGGTATTGGATGATCGAGGTGAAATCGCGCGAGGAGGCGATCGGCTGGGCGAAAAAATGCCCGGCCTCCGGCAACGAGATCATCGAGATCCGCCAGGTTCAGGAGCTGGCCGACTTTCCCGCCGATCTTCAGGAAGCCGCTGGGGGCTTTGCGGAACTGCAAGGCAAGTCCGCCGGCCGTTAACGACTGCAAACGTTCGTTCCCGCTGCCTGAGCGCGAATGGTTGTCGCTCTCAGGCCTTTGGTCATGATCTCCGCGCCAACGCGTTTCCCGTGTGGTGCGGGGAAAACCGGGATCACCCTTCGGGTCGTGGCCCTGGGGGCGTGCTTTTCCGGATCATGCTGTAGTGACTTTGAGCCCGGCTCATGTAAACGTCCTTCACATGAGCTGGCGCAAGGAAGAGCGCCGCGCCGAGCGCGGCTATCACCACGGTAATCTCAAGGAGGCATTGCTGCAGGCGGCGCTCGACCTGATCGCGCAGAAGGGCGCGGCCGGGTTCACCTTCGCCGACGCCGCGCGGATGGCCGGCGTCAGCCCCGCGGCGCCCTACCGCCATTTTCGCGACCGCGACGAATTGCTGTCCTCGATCGCGCAGCGTGGCTTCGAACAGTTCGAGGCGGCGCTGACCAGTGCCTGGGATGACGGCCGACCCGACACCGTCACCGCGTTCGAGCGGGTCGGCAAAGCCTACCTCGCGTTCGCCCGCGACGAGCCCGCATTCTATTCGGCGATGTTCGAGTCGGGCCTGCCGGCCGACGCGAATCCGACGCTGATGGCTGCGAGCGAGCGTGCGTTCGGCATTCTC
>NZ_JBAURI010001280.1:0-1547 GCF_049581145.1 Bradyrhizobium sp. | reverse complement strand
CGCCGGTGTTGCGGCCGGTTGCCCGGCTGACGGCGCCGCTGCCACCGCCGTTGTCGTGATCTGCGCCACTTGCGGTTGCGGCACGACCACCGCCGGCTGCACCGCGCGCTGCGGCGGCACGACCGTGGATGCCGCCGGGCTTTGTGCGGCCGTGCTGGCGAGCGATGTCGTCAGCACCTGCCGCAGCACGATCAGCGCCGCCTTGAGGTCGGGCGCTGCGGCCGATGCCGGTACCGATCCGGACGCCAGCGAGGCCTCCAGGAACAGCCCGGAGGCCTGGAACGCCTGCTTGATGTCGCTGCCGGTCAGATTCTGATCGAGGCTGACCTGCTGCGACAGCACTTGCGCAATCGCCTGCTGCACCTGTGGCGGCAGATTGTTCAATACGGCTGCGACGTCGAGATTGGCGAATAGTGGCGCCAGACTGGTCTGCTGGGTGGCCGCGCTTTGCGCCGCGACTGCGACCGCAAGCGCCTCCTGCGGCGTCAACTGAACCGCCGGCGCGGCAACGGCCGAGGTCGTCTGCGGCGCGATGCTCGCAGCGGCGGCAGGCGCGAGCGTCACCGTATCGGCGATGATGGACGCATTGCCCTGCGTTGCGCTCGCACTGGTCGTCTCGCTGGGCGTGGCAGCCGGCTGCTGGTCGACGACCGCGAGCCTGATGCCGTCGGCGGTCTGCGAGACCGCGAGTTGCAGCGTCTGGCCGGCCTGCAGCGGGATCTGTGACATGACATTGATGGGCTGGCCGTTGACCGCGATCTGCACGGCATTGCCGGCGACCTGCAGGACCTGGGCGCTGATCACGCTTCCGGACTGCAGAACGACGGTCGCCGCGGTCGCGCCCGAGGCGACGATATGCGAAACGCTCGGATTGATGACGATCGGCATGCCCAGGGCCCGCTTGCATCGCAAACGCTAGCCGAGCGGCGTAAACCTCACGTTAAGGGAGCGCGGGATTGAGACTCCCGAGAATACGGGCGGCAGCCTGGAAATCGACCAGCCGCGCGGCGCGGCGGATGGATGTCTCCTCGTCCATTCCCCATTTCTCGGCGTTCCAGTCCTCCTCGACATGAGCGGCGGCCCAGACCTGTTCGGGATCGCGCACGCCGTGCCAAAGCGCCAAAGCGAGCAGCGCCGAGCCCGTCAACGACGTCACCACATGGAGGGCTGCGATCGCCCATGGATCGGCCGGCAGCGCCGCTCGTGCGGCCAGAACCGCCGTCTCCGGCTGGTCGACATGCATGATGCCCTCGGCGAGCACGAAATGCGCGCCAAGCGTATCCCTGGCCCAGTCGAGCACGCCGTCCCAATGCGCGGCTTCACGCGCGACCAGTGCCTCGGGATAGCCGGCGCGATAGAACAGCAGATCGGAGCGGAGATATCTGGCGACATCGTCGCGCACCAGATCGAGCCGGTCGATGACGGCATCGACGACGCTGTTGGCGAACCGCGTCAGCGGCATGGTCAAAGGGGCGATCGTCTCCTGCTGTGCAGCCCATTCGGCGGCGACAGCGTCCGCAATCTCCCGCTGTGGCAGCGTGATGACC
>NZ_JBAURI010001279.1:0-5487 GCF_049581145.1 Bradyrhizobium sp. | reverse complement strand
GCTGCAGGGATCGTGGAGTCTCGGTTTCCTGCTGTCGAGCGCCGCCTACGGCCTGCTCTACGACAAGATCGGCTGGCGCGGCCTGCTGATCCTCGGCGTGCTGCCGGCGCTGGCCGTCCTGTGGACTCGCATCTACGTCAAGGAACCCTGCGTATGGGTGGAGAACCGCCGCATCCAGCGCGAGCAGAACAAGGAATTTCGGGCTCCGCTGCTGGACATCTTCCGTGCCCGCGCCCTCGGCAACACGATCATGGCGTGCCTGTGGATGGCCAGCAGCTTCGTGATCTACTATTCGGTCTACGGCATGTTCGCCACGCACCTGCAGAAGGATCTGCATCTGGCTGCCGGAATGGTTGCGATGCCGATCGCGCTGGCCAACCTGGTGGCGTTCCTGGCGAGCGGGGCCTGGGGGCACGTCGCCGATATCTTCGGCCGCAGATGGGCGATGATCATCCCGGCCGCGATCGGCGCCTGCCTCACGCCGCTCTATCTGCTGACTGATTCCTACCCCATGGTGGCCGGCGCCTTCATTTTGCAGGGCGCGTTCCTCGGCGCGATCTATGGACAGAATCCGGCGTATCTGACCGAACGTTTCCCGACCGAGGTGCGCGCGACCGCGTCGGGCTTCTGCTACCATCAAGGCGCGATCTGGGCAGGCTTCACCGGGCCGGTGCTGACCTATTTTGCCGTCAGTCACCCGCTTGGCTTCGCGGTCCCGATGCTGGTGACGACGACCGGCGCCGCGATCGTGTTCATCGTCACCTTGCTGTTCAGCCCGGAGACCAGGGGCAAGGAGCTGGTTGCGCAAATCACCCTGCTGCAGGCAGCCGAGTGACAGCGACTCCGCGGCCGTCGTTCGGGCGGCCGCGGAAACGCGCCGCAAGTCGGACGCCCGGCATCACGGCTGGCGCGCCGTCGCATGTTCGGCCGAGGTGCTGTTCGCGCAAATGCCGGGTGCGCACGCGATCACGGGCAGCCGGAGGATGGGTTGAGCCCTTCGCGAAACCCATCATCTCAGCAATTTCGTTTGATGGATATCGCTTCGCTCCACCCGTCCTACGAGCTGGTCGCAATGTCCGGGGTTCCTGGTTTGCTCGGCTTGAGCATCGCTTCGAGTTCTTGTTCGAGCGACCGCGGCGAAATGCCGAGCACGCGAAACCCCGGCAGCCTGTCGGACGCCGTCGTGTCGATCTGCATGAGCTCGACCTGATTGCGGGTGAGCGGTGGGTGCGGCAGGATTTCAGTGACGCCGGCAAGTGCATCCCACAAGGCAAACGGCGTCCGCATCAGCACGGGCCGCAAGCCTGCGGTACGGGCAACGATCCGCAACAATTCCTCATACGAATACACGCGCGGGCCGGCGAGTTCGTAGACGGGATACGGCTTCTTGCTCTGCCGCAGGACCTGGGCAATCGCCTCCGCAACATCATCCGCGTAAGCCGGCTGGAGCCTCGTCCTGCCGTCGCCGAATATCGGATAAGCCGGCAGCAGCCGAAGCAGCCTGAGAATTGGCTTGAGAAAGCTGTCGTCGGGCGCAAACATCACCGCCGGGCGGATGATGACCGCGCCAGGGAACGCGGCCTGCACGGCCGCTTCGCCGTCACCGCGATTGCGAATATATGGCGAAGCCGAAGTCGCGTCGGCGCCGATTCCTGACAGGTGAACCAGCCGCCTGGCCCCGCTCCGCCGCGCTACGCTCGCGATCCTGGCGGCCGCTTCGACGTGCACCGAACGGAATGTATCGCTGCCGTGCTCGACGTACAGACTGATCGCGTTGACCACGGCATCGGACCCTGCAACGGCTTCTTCCACGGAACGTTCGTCACCTGCGTCGGCGGCGATCTGTTCGACGTGGTCGCCCTCGGCTTGCCCGGGATGCCGCGACGCGACGCGCACCGTGGCGCCGGACTCGGACAAATGGCGCACGATGCGACGGCCGACGAAGCCGGTTCCTCCAAACACGGTGACGCGGCGGATTTGCAGATCGATCGAATGATCCTGGACGCTCTCGATCGAGCCGTTCAGCGCCGTTCGCACGGCCTCGACAGCTTCTGCCGGCGAACCACCGTTGTTGACATGATGCCCGATGACATCGATCAGAATCTGCGCCGCGGGGCCGACCGTCTGCAACTCCTTCATTGCTTCATGGATCAGTGGCTCAGCTTCCGCATACAGCTTTTGCGCCTCTTCGATCATCGGCTTTGCCCGTTCAAGAAGATCGATCAGCGCCCTGCTCGCCGGCAGCGATTTCTCAATCTGCGCAAGTTGCGTCTCGCTGAAACCGGAAACATGACCGATGAGGTCAATGAGCCAGTGCTTCACCATGGTCTACCCTGCTATCGTTCTGCCGCAGCCCGCTCGATCCCTCTGAACGGACAGACAGCCTGCGCCCTCGGGTAACCGTTTACACCAAATGGCCGGCGAAGGCTGCCGTTGGCACGAAGCGTGAGCGCCGGAACCCACGGGCCTTTCCGGGGCATCCATCGGCCGTGCCATCAGCCCGCCGTCCACACGATCGGATTGTCATCACCGCCACCGCGGACAAGCGGCTGCGAACACTTGCCCCGGCCGCGATCAAGGATCGCATGTGCGGCGGTGACGCAATGGTCGGCGATTGCTCGCAAATCGCCACAGCCCTTCGTCGTGCGGCTAGGTTCTGGTTGCGTTACGGTTACGATTGAGGTTGGTGACGTGGTTACGTTACGGGGGTCTTTAGACCCCGTAACGCGTAACCAATCGAGCCAAAGTGAGACGCCCGTGATTCCCTGGAAGCTGATCGACACCGCGGACGTGCCTGGCGGCGGCGCGCAGCTGCGGCTGATGCAGCGCGGCAATGAGTTCACCATCAAGCTCGGCCAGAACGAATTGATGAGCAGCCGGCTGTTCGGATCCGAAGAGGCGCTGGCGACGCTGAGCTGTTTCCGCATCAAGGCGCTGCCGGCCCCGCGGCTGTTGATCGGCGGCCTCGGCATGGGATTCACGCTGCGCGCCGCACTGAAAGTGCTCGGGCCGCAGGCGCGCGTCACCGTCGCAGAACTGGTGCCGGCGGTGATCGCCTGGGCCCGGGGGCCGATGGCCGAATTGTCGGGCGCCAGTCTGGCCGATCCGCGCGTCACCATCCGCGAGGCCGACGTGGTGCGGATGATCGCAGCCGGGCGCGGCGACTATGATGCGATCCTGCTCGACGTCGATAATGGCCCGCAGGGCCTGACCCGGAAATCCAACGATGCGCTCTATGATCTGGCGGGCATGCGGGCCACGTTCACGGCCTTGAGCCCCGCAGGCGTGCTGGCGGTATGGTCGTCGGGCCCGGATGACCGGTTCGCCGCGCGTCTGCGCCAGGCCGGCTTTGTCGCCGAGGAGATCAGGATCCGCGCCACCGGAGCCCGCGGCGGCGCGCGTCACGTGATCTGGATCGCAACCCGGCCTGCGCAATAGCGCGCGGCCAATGCTCATTTTCGTCGCGCCCGAGACGTGTCCGGGCTGCTTCACGAGCCGCGGCGGCGGCCGCGCTAATTCCCGACAGCGCCGCTCGTACCTCCGGTCATCAGGATGGTCCCGTGTTGCGCCTTATTGCAATGTCGTCTCCAGCCTCGTGGGAGTACTCGCCTCAAAGAGCTTGTTGCAGCGATGTCGGCAACTACACTCGAAAATGGAAGGCGCCCGCCGAGCGGCCCCTGATAACTGTTTCGCCATGAGTGTGAGCCAGCTTACATGCGATTTTGCGAAGGCGGACCAAGCTGCTTGCGCTCCGAAATGATCGGAGCGAGTAAGCAAGGAGGAATGTCATGGCTGAGATCATTCTGTCTGTCGATTCCGAATTTGGCGGACTCCATATCCACCTGTCGACCACAACGACGGACTTCACGAAGCTGGCGCTCGGAGGAGTGGGCAGCAACGTCACTGGCAATTGGAATGACAAGGTGTCTTCGTTCAAGATCATCAGCGGCACCTGGCGGTTCTTCAGGGACATCAATCTTCACGATGCTTTCACCGACTCGAACGGCCACCCGATCCTGCTCGGTCCCGAGTCACCTGGAACGCCGAACGCCTTAAACTCGAACCTCGCGAGGCCCGGGGAATGGCCCGTGCTGCCCCAGGGCTTCGATAACGATCAGCTGTCGTCGGTGGAATTGGTCAGGGCGTGATGGATCGCGCACGCCGGGCTTCACAGCGCCGGAGCCTGCTTCGATAGCCGACGCAGGGAGGGACCGCCCGGAATCGGGCGGTTCTTCTCCGGCGTGATGACGCTGCCCCTTTCACGCCCTGCTGCGCCGCCACGCTCATGCCCTGGCCATAGACCGGGTTGAAGCGGCAGATCGAATCGCCGATCGGCACCAGGCAGGCCGGAAAACAGCTCAGCCGGTCGAACCGGCGCCATGTACTGGCCGGATAGGTAAAGCGTTCGAATCCTCCATGCCGCCTGGCGTACCTGATCGCGTTGTAGATCGTCCGCGTCTCGAGCCGCTGGGCATAATCCATGAATCCGTCGGGCTCGGCCGGCGGCCGTTCCCCGAGCCGTCCCGTGAGCGTCAGAACCCAGCGATTGCCTTCGATCGCCAACATATAGCCGCCGCGGCTCTGCTCCGGCGCGTGGGGATGAGTTGCTATGCCCTTCCAACCGAGGGGGGCGTCCTCGGGAATCTCGAAGCACGTCGTCGTATAATGGAGATCGACGCCGATGACGATTTCATCCGGCAGCGGCCGGCCCGACGAACGGGGCAGTGCCGAGGTCGGCGCCCCGCGTCCGGACGCGTCGACGACGAGATCGGCTGCGAGGGTTTGCTGCCGTCCATCCGGTGATTCGTAGCTGACGCCCGTGACCATGGTGCCATCCCGCGTAGCGGTGATCTCGACCACCCGGCACTCCGAGCGCAGCGTCAGATTGGAAAGCCGCTCGGCCCGTCCTGCCGCCGTAAATTAGTTCGCTACATTTCCGATTGACGTTTTGTATCTAATATCGCTACATTGGACCGACGATCAATTCGCCGTCGGCGGTCTCGCCCGGGTGAATCCGCGCCAGCCATTGCATCATTTCCGCGATTGACGCCGCGCGTGAGTTCAGACGGACAGCCGCCATGCATCGATCTGCCCGCATTGGGCTTTCTCTTCTTCGAAGAGGAGCCGGGGCTTGAGCCGTTCATTCAAGACACACGGCCTAGGAAAGAACAAAGGAGCGAACCATGACACTGACACCGAAGAGCTGGCAATCGTTGCAGCACTACAAGGACCGTTCGCCGCCCTGGATCAAGCTGCACCGCACGTTGCTGGACGATTTCGAATTTCATTGCTTGCCGCTTGCCAGCAAGGCGCTAGCACCGATGCTGTGGCTGCTGGCAGCCGACTACGAAGGGGGTGCGATCACGGCCAGCCATGAGGAAATCGCCTTCCGGCTGCGAATCGCGGCGCCCGAGCTGCAGGAGGCGCTAAGACCTCTGATCGACAAGGGTTTTTTCATCGCTGGCGAGTTGCCAGCAGAGCGCGAGC
>NZ_JBAURI010001278.1:0-2257 GCF_049581145.1 Bradyrhizobium sp. | reverse complement strand
GAGCAGAGACGCTGGCAAGGGCTGTGGCGTTTGCGCACGAGGCGGCGGTTGCAGGCGATGTGGTGCTGCTGGCTCCGGCTTGTGCGAGTTTTGATCAGTTTGAGAATTATGAGCAGCGCGGTCGGGTGTTCAAGGAACTGGTCGCGTCGATTTAGTGGTTAGTGGTTAGTGGTTAGTGGTTAGTGGTTAGTGGTTGAAGGTGTTGCGATGGCGAAGCGGGTTGGCGTCGATAAATGGTTGTTTGGTACGGTGCTGCTGCTGGTGCTGTTTGGATTGGTGTCGGTGTTTTCGGCGTCGGCCGTGATTGCGAAGGCTACGCTGGGATCGCCGTATGCGTACGTGATGAAGCAGGCGGGATTCGCGCTGGCAGGGATGGTTGCGCTGTTTGTGTTGATGCGCGTGGATTATAGGAAGTACAACAATCCGAAGCTGATTTTTCCGTTGATGGCGATCACGGGGATGCTCTTGCTGGCGGTGTTTGCGTGGGGCGGGATGAATGGTGCGCATCGGTGGGTGCGGATTCCCGGGTTAGGCACGCTGGAGCCGTCGGAGATGGCCAAGCCGGTCATCGTGTTGTTCCTGGCGTGGTTTCTCCAGACGCGGATCCACACGATCGATAATGTGAAGGAAACGATTCTGCCGGCGGTGATTCCACCGCTGCTCTTTGTCGGGCTGATTGTGCTGGAGCCTGATTTAGGTACGGCGCTGGTGTGCGCGGCCGTGTTGATGCTGATGCTGTACCTGGCGGGGTTGCAGATGAAGTGGCTGGTGGCGGGAGCGGCGGCGGCTTCGCCCGTCTTGTATTACCTGCTGTTTCATGTGTCGTGGAGAGCCAGGCGCATGCTGGTGTTTCTGCATCCGGAGGCCGATCCAAAGGGCGCTGGATTTCATATTATGCAGTCGCTGATCGCGGTGGGAACGGGCGGAATTCGGGGGCTGGGATTGATGGAGGGGCGGCAGAAGCTGTTCTACCTGCCGGAGCCGCACACGGATTTTATCTTCGCGAACATCTCTGAGGAACTGGGGCTGCTGGGCGCACTCTGCGTGCTGGCGGCGTTCTGCATCCTGGGGTATCGCGGGCTGAAGGCGGCGTTTCTTTCGACTGATCCGTTCGCGCGGTTCCTTGCGTTTGGGTTGACGACGGTGATCCTGGTGCAGGCGTTCTTCAACATGAGCGTGGTGCTGGCGCTGTTGCCGACGAAAGGAATTCCACTGCCGTTTATTTCGTCGGGCGGAACGAGCGTGTTTGTGACGCTGGCGTGCATGGGCGTGCTGCTGAATGTGACGCGCGAGATTGATTGATGGCGGAGCGAGTTAGCGGGACGAGCTTGCGGGTGATGATTGCTGGTGGGGGGACGGGCGGGCACGTGATTCCGGCGCTGGCGATTGGGCGCGAGTTGCGCGATCAGCATGCGGCCGAGGTATGGTTCGTGGGGACCGCGCGGGGGCTCGAGACGCGGCTGGTGCCGGAGGCGGGATTTCGGCTGGAGCTGGTGCGGTCAGGGCAGCTGAAGAATGTGAGCCTGGCGACGCGTCTGCGAACGACGGCAGATCTGCCGCTGGGCGTGGTGCGGTGCGTTTCATTGCTGCGGGAGTTGAGGCCGCAGGTGGTGCTGGGGGTGGGTGGGTATGCGAGCGGGCCGGCGATGATTGCGGCGCTGCTGTTGCGGATTCCCACTCTGGCGTATGAGCCGAATGCGGTGCCGGGGATGACGAATCGGGTGGTGGGGAAGCAGGTGAGCGCGGCGGCGGTGAACTTCGGGCAGACGGCGAAGTACTTTCGCAACGCCGAGGTGACGGGGGTTCCGGTGCGGCCGGAGATCTTTGCGTTGCCGGAAAGGCCGGTGGGCGCCCCGCTGTGCCTGCTGGTGACGGCCGGGAGCAATGGGGCGCTGGTGTTCAACGAGACGATGCCGTTAATTGCGGCCCGGCTGCTGGAGGATGTGGCGGGGTTGACGATTGTGCACCAGTCGGGGCCGCGGCAACTGGAGGCTACGCGGGCGGCGTATGCAGCGAGTGGAGCAGATGCGGCGCGGTGGAGGGTGGAGGCATTTCTGACGGATATGCCTGCGCAGTATGCGGCGGCGGATGTCGTGCTGGCGCGGTCGGGAAGCACGGTGGCGGAGTTGTGCGCGGCAGGGAAGCCGTCGCTGCTGGTTCCGTTTGCGGGGGCCGCGGATGATCACCAGCGAAAGAACGCAGAAGTGCTGGTGGAAGCGGGAGCGGCCGAAATGTTGTTGCAACGCGATGTCACACC
>NZ_JBAURI010001277.1:0-6717 GCF_049581145.1 Bradyrhizobium sp. | reverse complement strand
CCACGACTACGATCTGATCTACATTCTGCTGAATCCGACGATGAACGTCATTGTCGACCCACGCTTCAACATGAATTGGAGCCTGGATTTCACCGGCAACGAAGACAGCGTCGTCTATATCCAGATGAACTGGCTAAACGATCTCACTCTCTTTCAAAAAGAGAGCCCGAGCGTCTATGCGCGCTGCGTCAGCGCCGGTCTGACTGCGACGGACTTTGCCAATCTCCGCGCACTCAATCCGCTGGCAAACGGTCAGACGGGCGTCGACGGCGGCCGCTATGTCCTCACCGATCTTCAGTTCACCTATGAGCCGCCTGGACAAGGTGCGAGCTCACCCATTCTTTCGGAACCCGTGACATACACGGTGACATATACCGGCATCAATCAAACCTCGGCCTCTTGGGGACTGGACGTGTCGGCAAGCGGCACGTTGGGCAAAGCCTTGTCCCTGACCGTCGGAGGTACCGACAGCTTCAGCATGACAAACACCACGACGGTGACCGCGACTGACGGGGCAACTCAGACCGTGACCCCCACGATCGGCGGCCCGGCTGCGGGCTATACGGGACCGACCAGCCTTCAGGTCTATCAAGACGTCCTGTACGGCACGTTGATGTTCTTTCTCGTCGACGACCCCGTGACTTACACCGGCGTCCTTCACGACGCGACCGGCAAGATCCTTCCGAACACCGCAATCAAGCTCACCATCGGATCGCAGGTCCTGTATTCTTGGACGGACGCGAACGGGACCTATCGCTTCTACCGCACGCCCAAAGGCGCAACCGGGCAGGTCACCGTTGTCAGTGCGGGCGCGGGGACAATCGAGACGATCTTCAATCTCAACGGCAAGTGGGCGAGCGGCGGCACTACGGGCCCCGTCATTTCGGTGAGCGGCTCTTCCGTTGTGGTCGATATGTCCGCCTATCGTCGCCCGACCGCTCGCGGCTCGATCGTCAATAGCACCACCATCACCGTCAATTTCCCCGACGACAAGACCTACACCGGCACGCTTCAGGCACCCGGTACGATCAAATGGTCGAACGGTTCGAGTTGGACAAAGGCATGAGACGTATTGGTTCAGCCTGATCGTTTTTTGGTGTCGCCGGCCCCTACACGGCGGGATCGAGAGCATTGCCAAAACCAGTGCGCTCGATCTGTCGTACTGAGTGGAACGCCCCCCGGCGTGCGGTTGGCGCGCTTTTCCGCTTGGCATTCAGGCGCGAGCGGTTCGACCTAGACAAGTACAGATTGCGATAGCTCCATCTTGTGACGCGTTGCTCGTTTCCCGGAAGGCACAAAGCATGTTACCCGCAGATTACGTTTTTGCTCTGGCTGTTGCCTTGGTTGTCACCTTCAACCTCTATTTTGGCCGCCGTATAGAGCGCGAACGCATCCCAATGCAGTGGGGACTGAATGGGCAGCCAACATGGTACGCCCCAAAATGGTTCGCGATGTGGGGAATGGTTGTCTTCATGGGAGCCGTTCGGCTCTTTATTTGGCTGGTTTCGACGCATGCGCCGCAAAATGTGCATGGTGCTGAATTGGGAATAGTCATTTTCTCGGTCATCACCACAGGCTCGCACCTGTTCATTTTGATGAAGGCGAGAGCGGCACATTGAATGAGGTCGCGCAAGTCGACCATGGGACATTCACGACCGGGACGAACCGGCACAAGATCAGGCCAAGTGCGCGGTGCTCCGAATGCGGACGTTTCCGGAGTGCCAGCGGCTCCGTTCGTCTCTGGAGGCCCGGCACGGTTTCGTACCATTCACATGAGCTGAAGCCTACAATCCAACTACGACGAGCCGAGCGCGAGCGCGATGCCGCCGAGCGCGCCGACCACGACGACCACGAGCGGCGGCGCGCGCCAGGCCATCAGCAGGACGAAACAGACCAGCGCGACCGCGACATCCGCCGGCGTCCGCACCGAACTGGTCCACACCGGATCGTAGAGCGCGGCGCCGAGAATCCCGACGACCGCCGCATTGATGCCGCGCATGGCGGCTTGCGCGTTGGGGCGAACGCGCAAGCCATCCCAGAATGGCAGCGTGCCGATCAGGATGAGGATGCCGGGCAGGAAAATGCCGATCAGGCCGAGCGCCGCCCCCGCGATCCCGTTAGGCGATAGCTTGACCACGGCCCCGAGATAGACGGCAAAGGTGAACAGCGGCCCCGGCAAGGCCTGCGCCGCGCCATAGCCGGCCAGGAAGGCGTCGTCGCTGACCCAGCCGGGTGCGACAAACCCGTCGCGCAGCAAGGGCAGCACCACATGGCCGCCGCCAAACACCAGCGCGCCGGAGCGATAGAATGCCGCGAGCAGGTTGATGCCGTCCAGCGCCGAGCGGCCCTGCAGCGATAGCAGGCCCACCAGCAACACGAAGAAGCAAATCAGCGCGGCAAGCCCGGCTGTGCGCGACACCGGCAGCGCCAGGTGCACCGCTGCTGCTGGCGGCACGCCACGACACAGCCATAGCCCGGCGAGGCCGCCGAGCAGGATCACGCCGATCTGGGCGAGCGAGGCGGAACTGAGCAGGACGATCAGCGCCGCAACCGCCGCGATCGAGGCCCGCTCCCGATCCGGGCAGAGCGTGCGCGCCATGCCCAACACCGCCTGCGCGACGATCGCAACCGCAACCAGCTTGAGGCCGTGAATGAGCCCGCCGCCGAGCGGCCCCTCGATGTGACCCGCACCGTAGGCAAACAGCACCATCGCCAGCGCCGACGGCAGCGTAAAGCCCGTCCACGCCGCAAGGCCGCCGAGATAGCCGGCCCGCATCAGCCCGACCGAGAAACCGACCTGGCTGCTGGCCGGTCCCGGCAGGAACTGGCACAAGGCGACCAGATCGGCATAGGCCGCCTCATCGAGCCAGCGGCGGCGCGTGACGAACTCATCGCGGAAATAGCCGATATGCGCGATCGGTCCGCCGAAGCAGGTCACGCCGAGCCTGAGATAGATCAGCAGGACCTCGAGGGCCGTGCCCTTCCCGTCATTGTTCGATTGCGGCGAATCGGCGTCGACCGTCATGGCATCCCGTCGGCGCGGCGAGGATTTGGGCGGAGCGCAACCGACTAAGCATAGTTGAACAGCGCCATAAAGCCGAAATCCATGTGCAGTTGCTGGTGACAATGGAACAGCGTGGGCCCGGGATTGTCGGCGACAAAGTCGAATTCCGCCTCCTGAAAGCCGTCGAGCATCACCACGTCCTTGAGCACGCCCGCGGTCGGCTTGCCGCCGATCCGAACCAGCTCGAAACTGTGCCGATGCAGATGCAGCGGATGGATATCATCGCTGGCATTGCGGAATTTCAACCGATAGCGCTTGCCCTGGTGGACGGTATAGGCAGGCTTCATGGTGTCCATCGAGAACGCTTCGCCGTTGAGCGTCCATTGATTGAAGCCGTCGAGCGCCGCGTTGTGCTTGACGATGATGATCTCGAACGTCTCGTCGGGCGATGCGGGCGCGGTGTTCGGCTTGCCGAACAGGCTATAGTCCCAGCGGTAAGGTTTGGGCTTGCCCCACTGGGGTTTGCCCTTTTGCCCGGCATATTCGACCACGATCCCCATGCCCCGGCTGCGGTCGTCATCGGCGAGATCGCCCATGACCCAGACCCCGGGATGCTTCATCTCGACCACCGCCGAGATGCGCTCGGCGGTGCCGAGCCAGAGCAGCGGCACCTCGGCCATCGTCGGGACCGGATTACCATCGAGCGCCATGATCCTGAAACTGTGGCCGGGCAGCGCCAGGCTGCGGATCTCGCCGGCGCTGGCGTTGAGGACGTGAAACAGCACCCGCTCGCCCTGCTTGACGCGGATTGGCTCGCCATGGCCGAGCATGCGGCCATTGATGCCGAACAGGTCGTAACCGACTTCAAACCCCTTTGTCTTCTCCTTGGCCGCGGCATCCGCCGCCTTGCCGATCTCCTGCAGCGCCGGGAGCGGCGTGCCCGCAAGGGCCTGCATCGCCATGTCGCCGCCGCGGCTGAACGTGGGCAAAAACTCCTTCAGCACCAGAAAGACCTCGCGGTCATAGGCGCCGGGATCGATCCGCGGCTCGATATAGACCGGTCCGGCCTGGCCGGTATAGGTGCCGCGGTTCAGGTCACCGCCCGCGACCACATGGGTGTGATAGAAGCGCAAGCCGGACGGCCTTGGTGTGAACGCAATCCGCCGCATGCCGTGCGCCGGTACGAAGGGCGAGCCCTCCTCCGCGGCACCGTCGACATCGCTTGGGATCATCTGGCCATGCCAGTGCACGAGTTCGGGCGTATCGGTGTCGTTGTAGATGTCGACGATGGCGGGCTGGCCCTCCTTGAAACGCAGCAGCGGGCCTGGAAACTGGCCGTTGTAAAGCGTGGTGGAGACGATGTGGTCGGGCGCGAGCTCGACGCGGCCGGTTGCGATTCGCAGCGTATAGTCCGCCTTCTCGACGGCGGGCTGCTCGGCACGCGCGAATCGCGGCGCAGCACCCGCCAACGCCATCAAGCCGGCACTTTTCATCAGGGAGCGGCGGTCAATCGGCACGATATGTCTCCAGAATTTTGCGAAGACTGACTTTGCGGAGGCCTTCTCGGGACGACGATTGTGGTCGCTTATTGTGGTCGATTATTGTGGAAGATTGATGTGGGCACGGCCTGCCGAACGGCTGCTGATCGCCGCCGCCGTCCAGTCGCGGCGGCGCGGATCACCCGCCGATGCTATTCCTCGTCATCGTCATCGTCATCTTCGTCGTCGTCCGCCGGATCGGGCAGGTGCAGCGCGTGGCCCTGGTCGTCCCAAAGCCTGCGGTAAACACCGTTTTTGGCCAGGAGTTCCAGATGCGACCCGCGCTCGATCGCCCGGCCGCCTGCGATCACGATGATCTCGTCCATCTCGACCACCGAGGTCAGCCGATGGGTCGACCAGATCATGGTCCTGCCCTTGGCGACCTTGAGCAGCGTGCGGTTGATCGCGGCCTCCGTGGTCTGGTCCAGCGCCGAGGTCGCCTCGTCCAACAGCAACAGCGACGGGTTGCGGATGATCGCACGGGCGATCGCGATACGCTGGCGCTGGCCGCCCGACAGCGTATCGCCGCGCTCGCCGACGGGCGTATCGTATTTCCGCGGCAGGCTCACGATGTAGCGATGGATTTCGGCTTTTTTGGCCGCCTCTTCGACTTCGGCGTCGGTGGCGCCTTCCTTGCCGAGCCGGATGTTTTCGCGGATCGACATGTTGAACAGCATGTTCTCCTGGAACACCACCGCCATGCTCCGGCGCAGCGATTCGCGCGTCACCTTGCGGATATCGACGCCGTCGATGGTGACGCGGCCCTCGTCCGGCACATACAGGCGCAGGATCAGATTGAGCAGCGTGCTCTTGCCGGAGCCGCTCGGGCCGACGATGGCGATGCGCTTGCCGACATCAAGCCTGAGGCTGAGATTGTCGAGCACCGGCGTCTGGCTGCCTTCATACTGGAAGCTGACATGCTCGAAGGTGATGTCGTGGGAGATGCGCGGCAGGTCGGGTGCGCCCGGACGATCGGCGCCGCGCGTCGGCGCGTCCAACAATTCCTGCATGTGACGCACCGCCGCGGCGGCCTGGATCGATACCGGGATGAAATGCATCACATGGGCGATGTTGTAGGACACCTCCCAGAACGCGCTCTCGAAGGTCACGAAGGTGCCGATCGTGATCTGGCCCTTGGTCGCCAGATAAGCGCCGAGCGCGAGCACCACGAGGTGCAGCAGCAGCACCGCGATGGTGACGGTGCGCTCGACCATGGTCGACAGGAACGTCGCGGCCGCGATCCGCTCTCGCGCCTCGTCGTTGCGCATCCGAAACCAGCCGAAGCTGCGGCGCTGCAGGCTGAACGCCTTGACCACCGCCTGGGCTGCGATGTTCTCCTGCACCATGCCGAGCAGCGCCGACTCGTTGAGCTTCTGCTCGTAATTGGCCTGCACCGCCAGCGGCGTCAGAATCCGCGGCCCGATCAGCGTGATCGGAAACACCAACAGCGCCACCGCGGCCAGTTGCCAGTTCAGGAACAGCATCAGGATGATGCCGGCGATCAGTTCGAACAGCGGCAGCGCCGCGCTGTTGGCAAAACTCTTGACCGATCCTTCGAAGGCCGCCAGATCCACGGAAAACCGCGACAGGATCTCGCCGCGCCGGGTGCGCGCGAAAAAGGCCGACGGCAGATTCTGCACGTGTTCGAACAGCCGCGCGCGCACGTCGGAAATCAGCGACGCCGCCAAGCGGGCGTCCCACCGCTCATACCAGACCGCGACGACCGACGTGATGATTCCGGCCGCGCCCAGCACCGAGAGAATCCGGACCAGCGCCTGGAAATCCTCTTCGCCCAGCGCATCGTCGATCAGGAACTTCAGGCTGAGCGGCATGATGACATTGAACAGCGTCTCGACGGTGACGCCGAGCCCGACGAAGATCAGGATCTTCCTGTAGCTGGCGAGCAGCGGCCGGACGAAGCGGTAGACCGTCGCCAGCGCGCCGGCGGCTTCCCTGGCGGTGAAGACGACGAGATCCTCCTCGTCCTCGTCATCATCGCGCTCGAGCTCGTCATCCTCGTCGTCGTCTTGATCCGCGGAGGGAGGCGGCGCGGCGGGCTTATCGCCGACCGCACGCAAGGCAGCACCGGCCGGCGGCGCAGGCTTGTCGTCGAGCTCCGGCGCAATCGGTTCGACTGCAGCAGCGATCTTTCCATCCGACGGGAGAGGCCTGGGC
>NZ_JBAURI010001276.1:0-3166 GCF_049581145.1 Bradyrhizobium sp. | reverse complement strand
ATCCGAGCCCGATTGCAACTATCCAGCGTAGCTTCGTCATGAGCATCACCATTGCCGTGCGCCGACTGTAGGTCGCGCCGAACCGGCGATGGTAGTAGCGGGCTGTTTCGGTTGAGAACAAAGGCCGGCCGCCTTTCACGCGCGGCTGTGTCGCCCCGGGCGGCCCTCAATCGTCGAGCCGGCGCGCCCCGCGACCGGCCTTGATGTCGCCGCGGCGCTTCTTGCCTTCGAGCCGGCGTTGTTTGGAGCCGAAGGTCGGCTTGGTTGCGCGCCGCGGCACCGGGCGCACCATCGCCTCGCGCAACAGCTCGACGAGGCGGTCGATCGCGTCGGCCCGGTTGCGCTCCTGGCTGCGGAAGCGTTGGGCCTGGATCACGATCACGCCATCCTTGGTCATGCGCTGGCCGGCGAGGCGCGCAAGCCGTGCCGCGGCATCCTGTGGCAGCGCGATGCGGCGCGCGTCGAAGCGCAATTGCGCCGCGGTCGAGACCTTGTTGACGTTCTGGCCGCCCGGGCCGGAGGCGCGGACGAAATCGATCTCGATGTCGTTCTCGTCGATTGTGAGGTCGCGGGAAATCCGCAGCATGGCGTCACCGGGGGAGGGGAATGGATCGGTGCGCGCAGGATAGCGGTTTTGCAGCAAAGTTGCTGCCCTCTCCCCGCAAGGGAAAGGGCTTGAGCGTTTTCGTCCGCGGGCGAATTGGCCCGGCAAGCGACGACGTCTAATCCGCCTTCGGCAGTGCGGGTGCGGTTGCTGCGGCCGGCTCGGCCGCAGCCTGCGGCGCGCGGCCGACGACGACCGTGAGCATGCCCTGGCCCCACAACCGCTTGGCCGCGGCCTTGGCATCGTCCAGCGTCACGGCATCGACGATGCCGTTGCGCTTTTCGAGGTAGTCGATCGGCAGCTTATCGAGCTGGTATTGCAACAGTCCCGAGGCCAGCTTCGAGGAGGTGTCGAGCTGCAGCATCTGCGATCCCTTCAGGTAGGACTTCGCTTCGTCCAGTTCCTGCTGGGTCGGGCCGTCCTCGGCCATCCGGCGCACTTCCTTGTCGATGGCGTCGATGGTCTCGCCGGCGCGGTCGGCGCGGGTGCCGGTATTGCCGATGAAGATCGCCGAATGGTCCATCCACAACAGCGCGTCATAGATCGAATAGGCCAGCCCACGCTTCTCGCGCACCTCGTGATAGAGCCGCGACGACAGGCCGCCGCCGCCCAGGATGTGGTTGACGACATAGCCGGCCATGAACTGCGGGTCGTGGCGCGGGATGCCGGGACCGCCGAAGGTGATGACGGTCTGGGGCTCGTCGAGCGGGATGTAGGCGCGCTGCGGCGGCTTGGCGGCGACAACGTCGGGTATCGGCGTCAGCTCGGCCTTGGCCGGCAGGCTGCCGAAGGTCTGGTCGAGCAATTTGCCGAGCGTCGCCGGATCGACATCGCCGACCACGGCGATCTTCAGCGTATCCTTCGCCACCACGCGGCGGACATAATCCTTCAGATCGGCAACCGTGATGTTTGGCACGCTCTGCAGCGAGCCGCTGGCCTCGCGGCCGTAAGGATGGTCGCCAAAGGCGAGCTGGAGGAATTTGCGTCCCGCAAGCTCGTTGGGGCTCGTGGTGTCGCGGCGCAGGCCGGAAATGATCTGCGAACGGATGCGTTCGACGTCGACGCTGTCGAAGTGCGCCGATGTCAGCGCCATCCGCAACAGCTCGAAGGCTTCCTCCTTGTTGTCTTTCAGCATGCGCAGCGAGCCGCGGTAATAATCCCGTGTCGCGCTGAAGCTCAGCTCGATGGCGCGGCGGTCGAGCCGCTCGTGATAGGCCTTGGAATCGAGGTCGCCGGAGCCCTCATCCATGGTGTCGGCGACCAGATTGGCGAGCCCGGATTTGTCGGCCGGATCCTGCGCCGCGCCGCCGCCAAAGGCATATTCCATCGCGATCAGCGGCACGGTCGAATCCTGCACGAACCAGGCTTCGATGCCGCCTGGCGAAACCAGATGCTGGATCTTGGTGGCGGCGCGCGACGGCGCCGGGGCCAGCAGCCCGAAGACGAGGCCGCCGAGGGCGATGCACGCGGAGCGCCGTGTCAGAGTGATGAAGTCGATCACGAACGCTTCTCCTCGTGCTTCGGCGTGGTGTCCTTGA
The DNA here is from genome assembly GCF_049581145.1 of Bradyrhizobium sp. Lineage (GTDB taxonomy): Bacteria > Pseudomonadota > Alphaproteobacteria > Rhizobiales > Xanthobacteraceae > Bradyrhizobium. The sequence goes on along the minus strand of NZ_JBAURI010001276.1, from coordinate 1,024 downwards.
TCAGATAGCCGGTCACCGAGCGTTTCTTGACCAGCCATTTCTGCGCGGCCGCGCGGACCTGCTCCGCAGTCACCGCGCGAATCCGGTCCGGCCAGCTGCGGATATCATCGATGCTCAAGCCGGTGGTGAGACCGCCGCCATACCAGCGCGCCAGCGTCGCCTGGTTGTCCTGCGCGTAGATCGCTTCTGCGATCAACTGGGTCTTGACCCGCTCGAGATCCTCGGCGGGCACCGGGTTCCGCGCGACGTCGGCGATCACCTTGTCGACGATCTGCTCGACCGCCGAAAACTCCACGCCGGGCGCCGGCGCGACCGCGACCGAGAACTGCGTCGCATCCAGCGATGTGCCCTGATAGGCGGCGCTGGCGTTGACCGCGAGCGGCCGGTCGACCACCAGTTCACGATAGAGATAGGAGTTGCTGCCGTTGCCCAGGAGTTGCGCCAGCACGTCGAGCGCCGGGCTTTCGCCGGCGGCCGCGGTCGCGGCGGACGGCACCAGGTAATAACGCTTCACCGTCGGCTGTTCGACATGGGGATCGGCCAGCGTCACCGTGCGCGCCGCCACCGGTTCGGGCTCCTGCGGCCGGATGCGACGCACGGGAATCGCGGGCTGGGCTGCGACTTTGCCAAAGGTCTGTTCGGCGAGCGGGCGCACCTCGTTGACGTCAGTGTCGCCGGCGATCACCAGGATCGCGTTGTTTGGTGCATAGAAGCGCCGGTAGAACGCCAGCGCGTCCTCGCGGCTGAGCTTCTCGATTTCGTGGTGCCACCCGATCACCGGGCGTCCGTAGGGATGGTTGAGGTAGAGCGCGGCCATGATCTGCTCGTTCAGCCGCGCCTCCGGATTGTTGGCGACCCGCATGTTGTACTCCTCAAGCACGACATCGCGCTCGGGCAGCACATTTTCGTCCTTCAGAATGAGGCCGGTCATGCGGTCGGCTTCGAAGTCCATCATCAGCGCCAATTGATCGCGCGGCACCCGCTGGAAAAAGCCGGTGTAATCCTCCGAGGTGAAGGCATTCTC
>NZ_JBAURI010001275.1:0-5079 GCF_049581145.1 Bradyrhizobium sp. | reverse complement strand
ATTCGAAGGGGCGTCTGGCGATCGTCGACACCGGGTCGGGGAATTATCTTCTGCCCACGGCCGGCCTCGTTCAACGCAGCCTCGCCGCCGCCGGCATCGATCCGAAGTCGATCGATACCGTGCTGCTCACCCACATGCACCCGGATCATTCCGCCGGCCTGACCGATATGTCGAATGGCCAGCTTCTCTATCCGAACGCCGAACTGGTCATGCACGAAAACGAACCGGCGCACTGGTTCGATGACGGCGCGATGGCCAAGGTCGACGAGCGGTCGCGAAAACTCTACTTCCTCGCCGGCCGCGAGCAGGTCGCGCCCTACAAGACTCGCACGCGGCTTTTCAAGGAGGGCGAGGTGTTTCCCGGCGTCACCGCGATACCAAGCCCCGGGCATACGCCGGGTCACACCGCCTATCTCATCGCATCGGGCAGCGATCAGTTGATGATCTGGGGCGATACCGTGCATGTGCCGGAAGTGCAGACCGCATTCCCCGAAGCCGGCATGGCCTTCGACACCGACCTTGCTGCGGCGGCGGCCTCGCGCAAACGCATGTTCGATCGCGTCTCAGCCGATGGCGTCCTGATCGCCGGGATGCATCTGCATTTCCCGGCGTTCTCGCGGCTGGCGCGGCGTGGCGACGCTTACGCGCTTTATCCGGAGGCCTGGGTTCACGCGCTCGGTGGTTAGCGGCGATCCGTCGCCGTCCCTTGTCGACGCCGGCAGCGATGTTGAAGCAAGTGCACGGCGCCGAAAAGCCTCGACCGCGCGGGCAAGACGGGGCTCCAGGAATCTGCCGGGCGCCCTGCGGATCGAACCAGGCTCGCTCGAAGCGGCGGCAACGCTCTATAAACCGAAAGCGGCCCGCCAGGATTGCCTGACGGACCGCCTGATCCGGTCATTCCAATCGTCAGGTCTCAGCGTGGCGCCAGCACCATGACGACCTGGCGGCCTTCGAACCTGGCGTCCTGCTCGACCTTGGCATATTCCGAGACGTCGGACTTGACCTTGTCCAAAAGCTTGGTGCCGATTTCCTGGTGCGCCATTTCGCGGCCGCGATAGCGCAGCGTGATCTTGACCTTGTCGCCTTCCTCGAAAAAGCGCTGCATCGCGCGCATCTTCACTTCGTAGTCGTGATCGTCGATCATCGGCCGGAGCTTGATCTCCTTGATCTCGACGACTTTCTGCTTCTTGCGGGCCTCGGCGGCCTTCTTCTGCGCCGAATATTTGAATTTCCCGTAGTCCATGATCTTGCACACGGGGGGATTGTTGTTCGGCGAGATCTCCACAAGATCCATGCCCGCTTCGATGGCCATCTTGATCGCCACCACGGTTTCGACGGTGCCGAGATTGGTGCCGGTCGAGTCGATCAGCTGGATCTGCGCATTGCGAATTTCATCATTTGTGCGCGGCCCGTCTTTGGTGGCAGCGGGCGGGGCTCGATTGGGACGGCGAATGGGTAGTTCTCCAAAGTTGTGAACGAAGGGCGCTATTTTGAAGCAATACACGGCAGTGGGCAAGCGAACTCGCAACCTGCGCAAGAAAACCGACAAATGCGAGGCATTTCGGCCACGGCCAGCGCGAGATAGACACCAATCTTCTATTCCGCAAGCGCGGCGAATGCCTTAGGCGGATGTCGGCTTCGGCGTTCAGAACCCCTCAAACAACAGGATTGGAGTAAACGTTCCATGACTAATTCGACGGCAGCCGGGCCTGATCCGCTTTTTATCGAGGTCGGTGAAGGGGATGCCGCACGCCGAATCGCCGTGCGCGCCCGCGCGGGCTCGGCGCCCGGGCTGTTCTGGCTCGGCGGCTTCAATTCGGACATGAAGGGCACCAAGGCGGCGGCCCTCGACGGCTGGGCGGCCGAGCACGGGAGGGCCTTGGTCCGGTTCGATTATTCCGGCCACGGCGAATCGAGCGGAAAATTCATCGACGGCACCATCGGGCGCTGGCTCCAGGACAGCGTCGCAGTCTTCACGCAATGCTGCCGGGGGCCGCAGGTGGTGATCGGCTCATCGATGGGCGGCTGGATGGCGCTGCTGCTGGCGCGTGAACTCGGCAAGCAGCCGCAAAAGGCGTCGCTGGCGGGGCTGGTGCTGATCGCGCCGGCACCGGACTTCACCGAGGAACTGATGTGGAAGGGATTTTCGCCGGAAATCCACCACGAGATCGAAAGCAACGGCGTTTGGCTCAGGCCGTCGCCATATGGCGACGGCGCGCCCTATCCGATTACCCGGACACTGATCGAGGAGGGCCGCAACCATCTGCTGCTCGGCGGTTCGATCGATGTCGGCTGCCCGGTGCGCATCCTGCAGGGCGGGCAGGATCCAGACGTGCCCTGGCAGCACGCCTTCAAACTGGTCCATCGGCTGCCGGCCGATGACGTGGTGCTGACCATGATCCAGGATGGCGATCACCGCCTGTCGCGACCACAGGACATCGCGCGGATCATCGCCGCGGTCGCGGAGATCGGGTGAGGCGGCCTCACACCTTGCAGCTGTTGCTCGATGCCTCCGGAGGCGGGCGGCGCCAGGGCGATGTTCGAGCAAGCGCGGCTGCGTGACGGTCGGATCGTCGAATACCGCGAAGTCGCCGACAGCGCGCCGGCTTTCGTCGACACGAATTTTGCCTCCGGGCGGACCGCCAGGATTGCCGCCAAACAGGGCGCCGAACCGAAGGGCCGCCCAGAGATGCGGCGGCATCTGCAGCGGTGAGCCGCTGCGTTCGCAGCACCATCGGCCATCAGCCTCCGCGGCGGCGGACGATCCCGCATCCCCGCAGCCTCAATAGACCTCGACGCTCTGGAATAGCGGACGCCCCGCCTTTGCGGGCAGCACGATCAGGGCGATCGCGTCAGCTTCGGCATCGGCTTGCGCTGCGCCAGCGCCGCCACCGTGGCACTCCCGATCGGGCCTGTTTGGTCGTAAAGCCAGCACTCGCCGATCGCGACGCCGCTGGTGGCATGATGCTTCACCACTTCCAGTCCGATCCAGTCCTCGACCGGCGGCCGGTGCAGATAGAGCGTGACGTCGCTGTTGATGAAGCCCAGCCCCTGATCGCCGGCATTGGCGAACGGGCTGGCAAAATCGGCCACCAGCGCGACGCGAACGAAGGGCGTCAGGGGGCTGCCCCCGACCAGCTCGCGCACCTCGCTCATCCACAGTCTGCGGGGGCCGAGCGTCCCCATCGCGCCGATGATCGGGCGGCTGGCCCATTTGCCATGCATGCCGAGCCGCGGATCGCCCGGCGCCGGTATCTCCGACGGTGCCGGGACTTCCCAATTGGGCGCCGACCAGACGTTGCCTGGCGGATTTTCGGTACGGCGCAACAGCTGGCAGGAGGCGCGTGCCATGGCGACGCCGCCCGAGAGGAAGTCAGCCTCGACGACGCGAATCCGCAGGCCTTCGCGGATCGATCGGGTCCTGACCTCGATCGGCGTCGTGATGTTCGGCAGACGAAACATGTCGACCGTCAACCGCGCCGGTACGAAATCCGCCGCCCCATGGCGCTGCTCGATGACAAAAGCGAGCAAGCCGATGATGACGCGGCCGTGCAGGGATTTTGGATCCCACGGTCCGTTCGCGACCGCCGTCGGCAGAAAGCTGTCGCCGTCGCGCGTGAAGAAAGGCTGATTGGTCATGATGCGCCACCATGACGGATCGGGCGCGATGAAATCAAGCTCGGCCCGTGCGCTCAGCCGCCGTCCATTCGGCGACCACGCTCTCGGCCCGCTCGACAGCGAAAGCCCTCAAGGCCAGTGCCGCGAATGGCTCGGGCTCGATCAATTGCGCCAGCGCCCACACCGCCGCGCCGCGGACCAGCGGGCTTGCATCGGCGAGCAGCCGTTCGGCGTCGCGGGCCAACGCGCGATCTCCCGAGTTGCCAATCGCAATCAGCACGTTGCGGATAAAACGGTCGCGGCCGATGCGCTTGACCGGCGATTTGGCAAACAGCGCGCGAAAAGCCGCGTCGTCGAGCCGCGAAAGTTCGGCGAGATCGGGGGCGCGCAGCTCGGCGCGTGACGCAAGCTTCGCCTCGTGCCCGGCCTGCGCGAACTTGTTCCAAGGACAGACCGCCAGGCAATCGTCGCAGCCATAGATCCGATTGCCGATCGCCTTGCGAAATTCGTGCGGCACCGGTCCCTTGTTCTCGATGGTGAGATAAGAGATGCAGCGCCGCGCGTCGAGCTGGTAGGCGGCCGGGAACGCCGCGGTCGGACAGATTTCGAGACAGGCGCGGCACGAGCCGCAATGATCGCTCGCCGCCCCGTCGCGCGGCAGCTCGAGCGTGGTGAAAATCACGCCGAGAAACAGCCAGGAGCCGTATTCGCGCGACACCAGGTTGGTGTGCTTGCCCTGCCAGCCAAGCCCCGCCGCCTGCGCCAGCGGCTTTTCCATCACGGGCGCGGTATCGACGAAAACCTTGATCTCGCAGGGCGCGGCGGCCACCAGCCAGCGCCCGAGCGTCTTGAGGTGCTTCTTGATCGAATCGTGATAATCGTCGCCCTGCGCATAGACCGAAATCGCGCCCTTTGACTGCTGCTGCAGGATCGCCAGCGGATCCCGATCGGGCCCGTAATTCACGCCCAACAGGATCACCGAGCGGACGTCGGGCCACAACGCGCGCGGATCGATGCGGCGTTCGGCATTGGCCGCGAGCCAGTCCATGTCGCCATGAGCGCCGGTCTCGAGGAATGTACGGAAATGTTTCGCCGCGTCGGCAATCGAATCGGGGGCGGCGATCCCGACGCAATCGAATCCGAGCGCGCGCGCTTCCCGCGTGAGCGCGGCCCTCAGCTCATCGGGGTCATTCGCAACAGCGTTATTCAGAAATCGAGATCCACGTAGGTCCGCGACGCCGGCACGCCGGCGAGCCACTCGCTGAGCAGCGGGCGGAACGACGGCCGGGATTTCACCCGTGCGTACCACGCCTTCGCCGCGTCGTCCTCGTTCCATGGCACGTCGCCCAGGTAATCGATCGCCGAAAGATGTGCAGCGGCGGCGAGGTCCGCGTAGGTCAGCCGGTCGCCGGCGAGGTAGTTCCGGCGCTGCGCCAGCCAGCCGATATAGGCCAGATGATA
>NZ_JBAURI010001274.1:0-2692 GCF_049581145.1 Bradyrhizobium sp. | reverse complement strand
CCTCGCTGATGGTCTATTCCGGCTTCCGCTTCGTTCAGGCGGCCGCGCGTCGCGGCATCCCGGTCGCGGCCGTCAATCTCGGCCGCACCCGCGCCGACGACCTGCTGGCGCTCAAGGTCGAGGACCGCTGCGAGGCCGCGCTGTCGTTCCTGCTGTAGTTCAGCGATTTTGAAGTTCGAAGCATCTCGGGCGTCGCGTGTCTCCCGTCCCTCCACGCGCGCAGCGCGTTGCGGGGAGGGGGCGGTGCGACTCCTGCTGCCGCCGCGTGGCGTTGGCGGCATCCACCCTCTCCGTCATGGCCGGGCTCGTCCCGGCCATCCACGTCTTTTTCTCCGGCAGCACCGCAAGTTCGTGGAGGCCCGGGACGAGCCCGGGCATGACGAACCCTCGCACCGCTACGCGGGGAACCGGAGAAATCGCGGTGCCCTAACAACTTTCATGGCATCGATCGTCCCGTGGCTCATCACAGTGATTATGACTGGCCGATTTTGAACCAACGAACCAATCCGAGACAGGATGGCGGCGGCTGCAACTTTCGCAACTCAATGAGGGAGCCGGATCGAGTTTCCACCGACGCGAGACCATTGGAGCCGGATCACCCTTCGGGGGCGGCCCATCTCCGGGCACTGACATCCGCCAGCGCCTGGAATATGGCTGGCGTGCGTTCCAGGCGGGCGATGGTTCGCGCGCCTTCGAGGGCGGCGACCAAGGCGGCTGCGGTCGCGGATGCGCGCGCGGGAGCGAAACCGCAGCCCCTGAAATGCTCCGCAACGATCTCGGTCGACTCGGCGAATCCGCGCGCCACCCGTCTGGTCAACTCGGCGTCGAGCGCGGGCAGCTCGTTCGCCAGATTTTGCATCAGGCATCCATACTGGAAATCGGAGGCGACCATTTCGGCGGCGAACGTGCGGAAAAGCTGATGAACAAAACTCAGAGCATCGCCCGTCGTATTCGCCGAGATATCGCGCAGGACGGCAATCCTGCCCGCGACGTAACGATCGATGGCTTCTTCCGCGAGCTGTGCCTTGCCGCGTGGAAAGTGAAAATAGAACGATCCCTTGGGCGCACCGCTTTCTTGCAGGATCTGGGTCAATCCAGTCGCCGTGTAGCCCTGGATGCGAAACAGTCGTTCGGCCGTGGCAATCGCGCGAGCGCGGGCGTCAGTCTGACGTGGCATGGCGTGAACATAGCAGGTTTCGCTTGACGTTTCTATGGCGATCGACATAGTATGGTGATCGCCATAGAAGGAGTCCGGCGATGCCCTCGGACGCATCGGCGTCCCGACGAGCCGTGTTGGCGATGGGCGCGGCCAGCCTGGTTGCGGCTTCAGTTCGACCGGCGCGCGCAAACCCCACAGGAGGAACTGATTTGACCACATCCACATATGGCGCGGGAACGCTTGCCAAGGGGGTCCACTCGCGCCTGATCCATGGGGTCAACGGCCTCGATGTCCATGTTCTCGAGGCCGGTCACGAAAGCCCCGGCCGGCCGCTCGCGCTGCTGCTGCACGGCTTTCCGGATCTGGCTTACGGCTGGCGACACCTGATCCCGATCCTGGCTGACGCCGGCTACCATGTCGTGGCGCCCGACCAGCGGGGTTTTGGCCGCACCACCGGCTGGGAGAGCGGCTACGACGCCCCGCTGGAGCCCTTCGGCCTCCTGAACATGACGCGCGACGCCCTCGGATTGGTTTCGGCGTTGGGGTATCGGCGCACGGCAATGCTGGTCGGGCACGACCTCGGCTCGCCCGTGGCGGCCTATTGCGCGCTGGCCCGACCCGACGTCTTTCCCTCGGTGGTGCTGATGAGCGCACCGTTCCCCGGTCCGCCGCCGTTTCCGTTCAACACTGCGGACAGCGCGGCAGCGTCGGTTCAACCGAACTCCGAACATCAAAAGCTGGCGGCCGCGCTGGCGGCGCTCGATCCGCCGCGAGCGTATTATCAGCAATACCTGAGCACACGGCAGGCGAACGATGACATGTGGCATCCTCCTCAGGGACTACACGCGTTTCTTCGTGCATTCTTCCATGTCAAGAGCGCCGACTGGCCGGGAAACGAGCCGCACCCGTTGCAGGCGCAAACCGCCGCAGAACTCACACGAATGCCCACCTATTACGTGATGGATCTCGGCAAGACGATGCCCGAGACCGTCGCTCCATTCCAACCTTCCGCCGCCGAGGTGCTGGCCTGCAAATGGCTCACCGAGCCGGAGCTCGGCGTGTACACGGAGGAGTATGGCCGCACCGGGTTTCAAGGCGCCCTGCAGGCTTATCGCGTCCATTCCGATCCCGGCCTGAACGCCGAGTTGCGCCTGTTTTCGGGCAAGACGATCGATGTCCCGTCGCTCTTCATCGGCGGGACGAGCGATTGGGGCACCTATGCGGCGCCGGGCGCGCTCGATCTGATGAGGACGAAGGCGGCGACGAGGATGGCTGGCATCGAGCTGATCGACGGCGCCGGTCACTGGATCCAGCAGGAGCAGCCGGTTCGGCTCGGCGCGCTCCTGCTCGCCTTCATCAAGCAGGTGGGTGGGGCGGATCACACCAGCCGGTAGGTCGAACGCACCTGAGCGGCCCGAGACATAGGTAACGAAACGTACCGGACACATGGGTAACACTTTCCGCTTTTGTTCTGCGGGAGGTGTCGATGCCGTGGAAAGCGAGTTCGGTAATGGAGGAACGTCTTCGATTTGT
>NZ_JBAURI010001273.1:0-4630 GCF_049581145.1 Bradyrhizobium sp. | reverse complement strand
GCCATGGGCATGATCCTGACCGCGCGCCACGTCAGCGCGAGGGAAGGTCTCGAGCTCGGCTTTGTCAACGAGGTGGTGCCGCAGGGTGAACTGCTGGCGGCGGCCGAGCGCTGGGCGGAGACGATCTGCAAGAACTCGCCGATGTCGATCCGCGCCTCCAAGCAGGCGATCCAGAAAGGCATGGCGGTCTCGCTGGAGCAGGCCATCACCGAGCAGCGCGATTATCCGGCGGTCAAGGCCATGGCGGCCTCGCAGGATTATGTCGAGGGGCCGAAGGCGTTTTCTGAAAAGCGCCCGCCGAAATGGCTGGGAAGATGAGCGACACGCCGCACCCCCTCGTCATTGCGAGGAGCGACAGCGACGAAGCAATCCAGGACTGGCGTTGCCAGAGAAGGGATTGCTTCGCTTCGCTCGCAATGACGTACTGACTCTCACTTCGCCTCCAGCTCCCGCCGGTACGACGCGTAGTTCGGCTGATCGACCGCGAGCTTGTCCAACGTGGTCTGCCACAGATGCTCGGCGACGCCGAGCGTTTGCAGATCGACCTCGCCGTTGGCGATCCTCCCGGCGAGCGCGCGGTTGAGCTCGAGCAGCGGGCCTTCCTGGCCGAGCAGATGCACCAGTCGCGCGGCCTCGGAGGCAGCGCTGCCCTGTTCCAGGGTCAATTGCCGTGTCACCAGGTCGAGCATGTTGATGGCGACCCTGAGCTTGAATGCGTGATGGCCTGCGATCAGCGGCGCGATGTCGTCGCGCAGGAAATCGGCGACCGCCTTGGTCAGTTCGATCGGTGTCGGTTCATCCTGCATTTGAATTTCCCCGAGGTGCCAATAACCGCAACAGGTCGATCTCGGTTTCCGACGCGCGGCGGCCGATCATGGCGCGCTCCATCGCGTGGTCGGGCCCGCTGCGAAAGCGCTGCATCATGCCGCAGCACATCACGCCCCAGCGCAGTGTGCCCATGACTTCCCAGAAGTTGACGCGCTCGAGGTCGACACGACCGCCGGCTTTCGCGTAGCCGGCAAACAGCTCTTCGCGCGACCCAAAACCGCCGACCGGCTTGTCGATCTCGCCAAAGCGCCAGGAATTGACGCAGACCCAGCCGAGATCCTCCATGGGATCGCCGAGATGCGCGAGCTCCCAGTCGAGCACCGCGCGCAATCCATCAGGGCCGATGATGAGATTACCGTGGCGGAAATCGCCATGCAGCAATGTGACCTCATCCGGCGGACCGGGATCGTGGCCGCGCAACCAACGCAGCGCCAGTTCGAACACCGGGCGCGGCCAGTCGAAGCCGCGATATTCCCGCTCCAGCTCGGCAATTTCCTGCGGTGCAGTCGAGACGCGCAACGCCGGCAGTTTGGCGCGCGACAGGGCATGAATGCCGGCCGCCACCTCGCCGAGCCGGCGCGCCAGGATCGGACGCGCCCTGGCAAACGCCTCGTCGCGCAGAATCTTGCGCGCGATGGTCTCGCCCTCGATCCGCTGCATGATGAAGCCGACACCGAGTCCGTCGCCGGGTTCCAGCACATGCAGCACGCGCGGCGACGGCAGGCCGGCATCGTGAGCAAGCTGCATCAGCTGCGCCTCGGCATCGAGGCCGGCGGCCCGCGTCGGCGCCGCACCATAGCCTTTTGGCGCGCGGCGCAGGATGGCGCCCACGTTGCCGCCGGGATGCACGATGTCGAACGACCAGGTCTCCTGGCTGGCGCCGCCGGAGAGTTTTGCGGCGCCGGTCGCGCCGGTCGCCCCCGGATAGAAGCAAGCGGCGCAACGCGAAAGCGCGGCCTCCATCATTTGCCCTTGAAGTGCGCCGGCCGTTTCTCCAGGAACGCGGTGACGCCTTCCTTGAAATCTTCCGTCGCGCCGGCGCGGCGCTGCGATTCGAATTCGAGGTTGAGCTGCTCCTCGAAGGAATTCTCCGGGCTGTCCCAATAGAGCTTGCGGATCAGCGATAGCGCGACCGTCGGCCCGTCGGCGAGTTCATGCGCCAGCTTCAGCGCTTCGTCCATCAGGCTGCCGTCGTCATAGACGCGGTTGACCAGTCCCCATTCCAGCGCCTTCTCGGCCGACAGCTTCTCGCCCATCAGCGACAGTTCGACCGAGCGCGCCTTGCCGATCAGGCGCGGCAACAGCCAGGTTGAGCCGCAATCCGGCACCAGCCCGATGCGGCGGAACGCCTGCAGGAAATAGGCGGAGCGCGCGACCAGGATCATGTCGCCCATCAGCGCGAAGCTCATGCCGGCGCCGGCGGCCGGCCCATTGACCGCCGTGACGATCGGGCAATGCAGATTGCGCAAGCGGCGCAGGAACGGATGGAAGCCGGTCTCGAGAGCCGCACCAGCATTGCTCTTGACCGATGTCTGCTGGTTGCGGCCCTGCAGATTGGCGCCGGTGCAGAACGCCCGCCCTGCGCCGGTCAACACCACGCAGCGCACATCGGATTTCAGTTCGTCAATTGCGTCGAGCGCCTCGGCCAGGCCGCCGAGCATGTCCATCGAGACCGCATTCATGACCTCCTGGTGGTTGAGCCGGAGGATTGCGACCGGGCCTTCGATGTCGAGTGTGACGTGCTTGAATTGCATGGTTTCCTCCTGGCGCTGCGGGCCGCGGTCGTTGGCGCCGCGAGCGGATCAGCCGTCTTGCTCAGATTCACGTGTCCCATATTTGATTTTTGCGGCAGGCTTGTCCATGCTTGGGGTCGGACATTTTGCGGAACGCGTCGCTGATGCGCGTCACAAAAGGGGGAACGCCCATGACGATTTTCGACCTGTCCGGCCGCGTCGCCGTCATTACCGGCGGCAATGGCGGCATCGGCCTCGGAATCGCGCAGGCACTTGCGTCGAGCGGCTGCAATATCTCGATCTGGGGCCGCAACGCGGAAAAGAACCAGTCCGCCGCCGGGACGATGGCTGGCGGCCCCGGCCAGGTCGACACCCGAATCTGCGATGTCGCCGATGCCGCCTCGGTGAACGATGCGATGAAGGCCGTGCTCGATCGTTACGGCCGCGTCGACGGCTGCTTCGCCAACGCCGGGATTGGCGGCGGCGGACGGCGCGCCTTCATCGACCGCACCGAGGACGAATGGCGCAAGATGTTTGCGACCAATCTCGACGGCGTTTTCCATGTGTTCCAGGCCGCCGCGCGCCACATGACCGAACGCGCTGCGTCGGGCGACCGGTTCGGCCGGCTGGTCGCGACCTCGAGCCTGGCCGCGCTGTTCGGCACCGCGCGCAACGAGCATTACGCCGCAACCAAGGCCGCCATCAACGCGCTCTGCCGGGCGCTCGCGGTCGAACTGGCACGGCATGGCGTCACCGCCAACGCGATCCTGCCCGGCTGGATCAGAAGCGACATGACCGCGCGCGTCCTGGCGGATGAAAAATTCGTCGGTGCCGTGATGCCGCGGATCCCGATGCGGCGGTTCGGCGAGCCCGGCGATTTCGGCGGCATCGCAGTGTATCTCATGAGCGCCGCGTCGTCGTATCACACCGCGGATTGCTTCGTGATCGACGGCGGCTACACGGCGTTTTGACATGTTTTCATTTCTCGTCGCGGCCGGGCATGGCGGTCCAAGGAGCGGGGCCGTCATTGCGAGCAAAGCGAAGCAATCCATCGCGCCACAAAGAAAGTATGGATTGCCTCGCTGCGCTCGCAATGACGGAGGAGACACGTCCGCCAGCTCATGGCGCGACGCTCTGAAGACTGCTCGTCCGCACGAGCGGGTGATGACGAGAGGATGACCGGTCCGCTGGCGAGGCGAAACTCAGCCAAGCCTCAACTCGGCCGACCCCCAAGGTGCGTCCTGCCTCGCGAATGCCGGGTATGCGCAGCTCACCGGTCGCTTTATCGTGCGCGAATGCCAGACTGGGCTCCGTCGGACAATCGCTCGAGACAAGGAATGCGTACATGGAATATGCGGCTGCCCATCTCACGTCCCGCGACCGCTACAAGATGCTGGCCTCATTCGTGTTGCCGCGGCCGATCGCCTGGGTGACGACGACTGGCCCGACCGGCGTGGTCAACGCCGCGCCGTTCAGTTTCTTCAACGTGTTCTGCGAGGATCCGCCGCTCTGCATGTTCGCGATCAACCTCAGGCCCGATGGCCGGCCCAAGGATACGCTGACCAATATCCAGCGCAGCGGCGAGTTCGTGGTCCATATCGCCGACGAGCCGTTGGCGCACGCGATGCATGAAACAAGCGGCGACTTTCCACCCGAGATCGGTGAGCCCGACTATGTCGGGTTGAAGCTTGCGCCCTCCACGGGGGTCGCGGTGCCGCGGCTGACCGACGCGCCGTGGGCGATGGAGTGCAAGACCTGGAAAATCATGGACGTCAACCACGACCGCCAGTTCATCATGGGCGAAGGCATCCATTTCCACATCCGCGACGAGTTATGGGATAAGGACGCCATGCGCGTGCATATGGAGCGCTACCACCCGATCGGCCGCATGTTCGCGGACCGCTACTGCCGCACCGATGATCGGGTGGTGTTTCCGGCGGCGCAGGGCGTGGCGGCCGGGTCATTGTAGATTCTATGGGGCGGGTTGGAGGCGACTCGTCCGCGGTAGCTCAAAGAGCGAAGGCGGAAGCCATAACCTGCCATTCAGCTGGTCGCAAAGCGGTGGGTTA
>NZ_JBAURI010001272.1:0-3002 GCF_049581145.1 Bradyrhizobium sp. | reverse complement strand
GTCATGTGGGTCTTCTGTGTCTTCATGGCAGCCCTGGCTATCGGCGCGGCCCGGGCGCAAACCGCTCAGGCGCCGGGCATGGGCGCAACCTCGCCGCTTGGAACGGTACCGTCGGAATCATCGTCGTCTTCCAGCTCCGGGACAATTCCACTTGGCGCGACCGAACTCAATCCGTCCGGAATAAGTCCGCTGGTGATGCCGTGTCCGAATACGACGTCGGGCGGGGCTTTCGACGGTGGCGGCACGACCACGCCGTCCGCATGCGGCTCGGCGACGGCGAGCAGTTCGTCGCAGGCATCTTCTTCGTCGCAAGCATCGACCAACACGATGGGACTGACGGGATCGACGGTCGGCTCGAGCATTCCTCTCGGTGCCACCGACCTTGGGACACCCGGCGAGAGTCCGGATGTCAGCGTTCCCCCACCCACGGTCTCCGTGTCGCCTTGTACCACGCAGGGAACATCCACCACATTCGATGCCAACGGAATGGCGTCCGCGGGCGGCTGCTAGGCCGGCTCCGACGAGGTTTACCACATGCGCAAGGGTCTTCTGGGTCTGGTGGCTGTTCTGCTGATCGGAGGAGCCGCGGCCGGCGTCATCCTGTGGCGCCAATCGAAGGCCGAGCCTCCAAAGCAAGCGCCGCCGCAGCCGACGCCGGTGGTGGCCGCGACCGTCAATGCCCATCCGGTTCCGATCTATCTGCGCGGCGTCGGCACCGTGATCGCGTTCAACAACGTCGTCGTGCGTAGCCAGATCACCGGGCCGCTGATCAAGGTCAGCTTCCGCCAGGGGCAGGCCGTGCACAAAGGCGACGTTCTCGCCGAGATCGACCCACGCCCCTACCAGGCCCAGCTCGATCAGGCGATTGCAAACAAGGCGCGCGATCAGGCCCAGCTCGTCAACGCCCAGGCCAATCTCGGCCGCTACGTCCCGCTGCAGGCGAAGGGCTTCGCCACCGGCCAGCTGGTCGACACCCAGAAGGCCCAGGTCGCGCAGCTCGAAGCCGCCGTGAAGAGCGATCAGGCCGTCATCGAGAATGCGCAGGTCAATCTCGGCTACACCAGGCTGACGGCGCCGATCGATGGCGTCACCGGGATTCGGCAGATCGACGAGGGCAACATCATTCATCCCACCGACACCAACGGGCTGGTCGACGTCACTCAGATCCAGCCGATCTCGCTGATCTTCACGCTGCCGGAGACCAATTTTCCCGAAATCCAGCAGCAGATGACCAAGGGACCGATCCAGGTGTTCGCCTTCAGCCAGGACGACAAGAGCCAGCTCGATGCAGGCGAATTGCTGCTGATCGACAACCAGATCAACCAGACCACGGGCACCATCCGCCTGCGCGCCACCTTTCCGAATGCGAAGCATTTGCTCTGGCCCGGCGAGCTCGTGAACGCCCGCTTGCTGCTGCGGACCGAGCCTGCGGGATTGACGATCGCCGCGGGCGCCGTGCAGCAGGGGCCGGCGGGGTCCTATGTCTATGTCATCCTGCCGGACCAGTCCGTGCAGGTCAGGCCGGTCCATGTCGCACAGATCAGCCAGGGCCAGGCGCTGATCGATTCCGGGCTGACGGCCGGCGAGACCATCGTGGTCGATGGCCAGTACAAATTGCAGCCCGGCACGCACGTCGCAATCCTGCACGGCAAGGCCGCGCAGGAGGCCGACCTGCAGAGCGCGGTCGAGCAGGCCATCCCATGAATATCTCCGCGGCTTTCATCCACCGGCCCGTCGCGACATCCCTGTTGATGATCGGCCTGCTGCTATGCGGTCTGGTGGCGTACCGCCTGATGCCGGTCGCGGCGCTGCCCAACGTCGACTATCCGACCATCCAGATCAGCGCGCAACTGCCCGGCGCCGATCCGCAGACCATGGCCTCGTCGGTCGCGACCCCGCTGGAACAGCAGCTGAGCCAGATTCCCGGCCTCGCCCAGCTGACCTCGTCCAGCGCGCTCGGCCTCGTCCAGTTGACCGTTCAATTCGAACTCAGCCGCACCGTCGACAGTGCCGCGACGGATGTGCTGGCCGCGATCAATGCCGCGAGTCCCTATTTGCCGACCAACATGCCCTATCCGCCGACCATCCGGAAAGTGAACCCGGCGGATACGCCGATCATCCTGCTCGCGCTGACCTCCGACACGCTGCCGCTGACGACGGTGGATGCCTATGCGGAAAACATCCTGTTGCCGAAGATTTCGCAGATATCGGGCGTCGGCCAGGTCGGCATCGGCGGGCAGCAGAAACCGGCGATCCGCATTCAGGTCAATCCGCAGGCGCTGGCGTCGCGTGGCCTGAGCCTGGAGGATGTCCGCAATGTGATCAGCGGCGCCAATGTCGACCTGCCGAAGGGAACGCTCAACAGCCCGCGTCAGACCTTTACGCTCAACACCAACGATCAGCTTCTGAAGCCCGAGGCCTATGACGATCTGATCATCGCCTATCGCAACGGCGCGCCGGTGCGGATTCGCGATGTCGGCAAGGCGATCGAGGCGCCGGAAAACAATCTGTTGGCGGGCTGGTACAACAAGCAGCGCGCGATCATCCTGCCGATCCTGCGCGTCCCCGGCGCCAACGTGATCGCGACCGTCGATCACGTCAAGGCGCTGCTGCCGCAGCTCGAAGGCTCGATTCCTCCGGCCATCAAGGTCTCGATCGCCTCCGACCGCACCACGACGATTCGCGCGTCGGTCTCCGATGTGCGCTTCACCCTGATCCTCACCATCGCGCTCGTCGTCATGGTAATCTTCATGTTCTTGCGCAACTTCTGGGCGACCGTGATCCCGGGCGTCACCGTGCCGCTGTCGCTGGTCGGCACCTTTGCCGCGCTGTACGAATTCGGCTACAGCCTCGACAACCTGTCGCTGATGGCCTTGACCATCGCGGTCGGTTTCGTCGTTGACGATGCCGTGGTGGTGATCGAAAACATCGTCCGCCATCTCGAGGAAGGCTTGAGCCCGATGGAGGCCGCGCTGAAGGGCTCGCGCGAGATCGGCTTCACC
>NZ_JBAURI010001271.1:0-13497 GCF_049581145.1 Bradyrhizobium sp. | reverse complement strand
GGCGAAGGCTTTGTCGAGACTGCTCGGGTGGACGACGCGGATCTCGTGATCCTCAACACCTGCCACATCCGCGAAAAGGCCTCCGAGAAGGTCTATTCGGAACTGGGCCGGCTGCGGCTCGCCAAGGACGAGGCCGCGCAAGCGGGCCGCAAGATGACGATCGCGGTGGCCGGCTGCGTCGCGCAGGCCGAGGGGGAAGAGATCATCCGCCGCGCCCCGGTGGTCGACGTCGTGGTCGGCCCGCAAAGCTATCACCATCTGCCGCAACTGCTCGCACGCGCTCGGGATGACGGCCGCGCGATCGAGACCGAATTTCCGGCCGAAGACAAATTTGCTGTCCTGCCGCAGCCGGAACCCGGCGCCATTCGCGCCCGCGGCATCTCCGCTTTCGTGACGGTGCAGGAAGGCTGCGACAAGTTCTGCACCTTCTGCGTGGTGCCTTACACGCGCGGCAGCGAGATGTCGCGCCCAGTGGCAAAAATCGTCGAGGACGTGCAGCGGCTCACCGACAATGGCGTATGCGAGCTCACCCTGATCGGCCAGAACGTCAACGCCTATCACGGCGAGGGACCGGATGGCCGGACCTGGTCGCTGGGCCGGCTGCTGCACCGCCTGGCCGAGCTTCCCGGCGTCGCGCGGCTGCGTTACTCGACCAGCCATCCCCTGGACGTCGATGCGTCCCTGATCGCGGCGCACCGCGATCTGCCGGCGCTGATGCCGTTCGTGCACCTGCCGGTCCAATCCGGTTCCGACCGGATTCTGGCCGCCATGAACCGCAAACATACCGTTCGGGATTATCGCGCGGCCATCGACCGTTTCCGTTCGGCACGCCAAGACATTGCATTTTCATCAGATTTTATCGTCGGCTTTCCTGGCGAGACCAAGCAGGATTTTCTCGCCACCCTCGCGCTCGTCATGCAAATCGGTTACGCTGCGGCTTATTCGTTCAAATATTCGCCGCGACCGGGCACGCCCGCGGCGGACATGCGGGAGATGGCGTCACTGGCTGAGATGGACGAGCGACTGCTGCGGCTTCAAGGCTTGATCGACAGCCAGCAATCGGCCTTCAACAAGGCTGCGATCGGCACCACCCTCGATGTGCTGTTCGAGCGCGCCGCGCGCAATCCCGGCCAGCTCGTCGGCCGCACCGCCTATCTGCAGCCGGCCCATGTGATGGCCTCACCCGACATCGTCGGACAGGTCAGGCCGGTGACGATCGAAAGCCTCGAGCGCTACAGCCTGCTCGGCAGGCTTGCAGCCTCCGCGCCCCCACGCGCGACGGGATCCGCATTTTCTCAAACGCCCATTGGAGCCTGAACCCTTGCCCAAAAGCGCATCGGATTCGCCTTCGCTCGTTCCCAGCCGCAAACTTGACCGCGACATGCAGATCCCGCCCGAGACGCAGGTCGTCATCGATTTCGACGACAATCGCGCCGCCTCGGCGCTGGTCGGACCTTATGGACAGAATCTCGCGCTGATCGAGCGCCGGCTCGGCATCGTGGTGGATTCGCGCGGCAACCACATCACCATCGCCGGCTCCCGCGACGGCTGCGATGCGGGGCGTCGCGTGCTGGAAGCACTCTACGCACAGGCCGCGCAGGGACACGATCTGGCGCAGGGCGATGTCGAGGGTGCGATACGCGCCGTGATCGCGCAAGGCTCGCTGTTCGAATACGATGCCAAGTCGGCAAAGTCGGCGTTCGAGCTGATCAATCTGCGCAAGCGGCCGGTGCGGGCGCGCACCGCGGCGCAGGATTCCTATATCCACGCGCTCAAGCGCCATGAACTGGTGTTCGGCATCGGCCCCGCCGGCACCGGCAAGACCTGGCTTGCGGTGGCGCAGGCCGCCCAATTGTTCGAGCGCAAGGAAGTCGATCGCATCATCCTGTCGCGGCCGGCGGTCGAGGCCGGCGAACGGCTCGGCTTCCTGCCCGGCGATCTCCGCGAGAAGGTCGATCCCTACCTCAGGCCGATCTACGACGCGCTGTACGACCTGATGGATGCAAGAATCGTCGAGCGCGCGCTGCAGACCGGCGAGATCGAGATCGCGCCGCTCGCCTTCATGCGCGGCCGGACGCTGACCAACGCCGCCATCATCCTGGACGAGGCGCAAAACACCACGTCCATGCAGATGAAGATGTTCCTGACCAGGCTCGGCGAGAACAGCCGCATGATCATCACCGGCGATCCCTCGCAGGTCGACCTGCCGAACGGCCAGACGTCGGGACTTGCGGAAGCCGCGAAACTGCTCGACGGCGTCGAGGGCATCGCGCAGGTGAGATTCACCGCCGAAGACGTGATCCGCCACGAATTGGTCGCCCGGATCGTCGCGGCCTACGAGGGATCGCCGCAAAAGCCCGCGGCCGGCAAATCTGCGCCCGACAAGTCCGTGGCCGGCAAATGACGTGAAGACGCTCGCGCCGACCGGCGCGCTGGATGCAAAACTTCCAACGACGATGCCACACTCGAACAGTCCCATGACCGAGGTCCTCGTCGCCGCCGATTGCTGGCGAAACGAGCCGGATGCGGAAGCCGTGATCCAGCGTGCGATCACGGCTGCCGCCGGGAACGTCGATGCCGATGTCGCCGGCGCCGACCTCGCGATCATGCTGACCGACGACGCCGGCATTCGCACGCTGAACGGCAACTGGCGCGGCATCGACAAGCCGACCAACGTGCTGTCGTTTCCGGCGCTGCAGCCGACCGGCGCCCGCTCCGACGACGACGCGCCGCACATGCTCGGCGATATCGCCATCGCCTATGAGACGATGCGAAGGGAAGCCGATGACGAAGGCAAGCCGTTCGATCATCACTTGAGCCATCTCGCGGTCCATGGCTTCCTGCACCTGATCGGCTACGATCACGAGAGCGATGCCGACGCCGGCGCGATGGAAGCGCTCGAGCAGGAGATCCTGGCGCAACTCGGAATTCCCGACCCTTATGGGAACAGGGAGGGGATGGATTGAGATGGTGGACTCCGAACCGATCCACGACAATCCGCGCAACCCGCACAACCTGCCCGCGGTGGTGCCGCCCGGCGGAACCGCGCGCCCAACGTCCGACAGCTGGCTGATCCGCGCGATCCGGACCCTGTTCGGCTGGAAGGCGGGATCGGTCCGTGACGATCTGCAGGTCGTGCTCGATGCTTCAACACCCGATGAGGCTGGCTTTACCGCGGTTGAGCGCACGATGCTGCGGAACATCCTGGGCCTGCATGAACGGCGCATCGCCGACGTCATGGTGCACCGCGCCGACATCGTCGCGGTCAAGCACGACATTTCGCTCGGCGAGCTGATGGACCTGTTCGAGCGCGCGGCGCATTCCCGTCTCGTGGTCTACAACGAAACCCTCGACGATCCCGAAGGCATGGTTCACATCCGCGACCTGCTGGCATTCATGACCGCGAAGGCGCGCGTACCGCAGGCAGCCAAGCCGAAACGCAGGAAGCCCTTGCCGGCGGGCCTCGATCTGCGCGCAGTCGATCTCACGCTGCCTTTGTCGCAAGCCAGCATCATCCGGAAACTGCTTTACGTGCCGCCGTCGATGCGCGCGATGGATCTGCTGGCGCAGATGCAGGCTTCGCGCATCCACCTGGCGCTGGTGGTCGACGAATATGGCGGCACCGACGGGCTGGTCTCGATCGAGAATCTGGTCGAGCAGATCGTCGGCGAGATCGACGACGAACACGACAGCGACGAGCCGCCGGCGATCGTTCGGCAGGCCGACAACTCCTTCATTGCCGACGCCCGCGCCAGCCTCGACGATGTCCGCGCCGTGATCGGCGAAGAGTTCGTCACCGGGGAAGCCGGCGAGGAGGTGCAGACGCTCGGCGGCTATCTGGTGAGCCAGGTCGGCCGCCTGCCGGTGCGCGGCGAGGTGATTTCCGGTCCCGGCAATTTCGAGGTCGAGGTGCTCGACGCCGACCCGCGACGGGTGAAGCGGCTGCGCATCACCACGCGAAAGGAGCGCCCGGCGCCACGCGCCCAGCGCGAGGGCCGCCGCCGTGAACCGCAGGCCGGCGAAGCCAGCCAGATCCAGGCGAACGACAATCTCGGTCCGCCGCCCGGCGAGGGAACCGGCCCACAGTGATGATCGCCAACAGACTTCGCGCCGCCGGCCTTGCGATCATTCTGTCCTGGGGTTGGAAGCGAGCCGCCATCGCGTTTGCCGCCGGTGCACTGTCGGTGCTGGCGATGGCGCCCTTCAACGCCTGGCCGGTGCTGTTTCTGACCTTTCCGGTCGCGGTCTGGCTAATTGACGGCGCAGGCGCCGGACGATGGCGTGGCGTGCCGGCCGCGGCGCTGGCAGGCTGGTGGTTCGGCCTCGGCTATTTCGTGCCGGGCCTCTACTGGATCGGCTACGCCTTCCTGGTCGACGCCTCGACCTTCGCGTGGCTGCTGCCGTTCGCCGTGCTGGGGCTGCCGATCTATCTGGCTTTGTTTACCGCGCTCGGCTTCGCGCTGGCCCGGCTGCTGTGGACCCGCGACGCGTCGCGCATCATTGCGCTCGCCGTCAGCCTGACGGTCAGCGAATGGCTGCGCGGCAGGGTGCTCACGGGCTTTCCCTGGAACACGTTCGGCTACGCCCTGTCCGAGCCGCTGGCGCTGGCACAGGCGGCATCGCTGATCGGATTGTGGGGCCTGACTTTTCTGAGCGTGGCCATTTTCGCCAGCCCGGCGGTGCTGATCGACGGCAGTTCGCGCGGACGCAAGACTTGGATCCAAGAGACTTGGATCCAAGAGACTTGGATCCAAGTGACTTGGATCGACAAGACTTGGATCGACAAGCGTTGGATCGCACCCGCGACCGCGGTGCTGTTGCTGATCGCAATGGGAACTTTCGGTGTGGTGCGGCTGTCGCGGCATCCGACCGGGATCGTCGACAATGTCAAGCTGCGGATCATGCAGCCCAATCTGCAGCAGGACGTCAAATTCAATTACTCCGCCAAGGCGGAGGTGATGCAGCGCTACCTTGCGCTGTCCGATCGGTCCTCTGGTCCGCAATCCACCGGCGTCCGCGACGCCAGCATCTTGATCTGGCCGGAATCGGCGTTTCCGTTTTTCCTGACTCGCGAAGCCGATGTGATGGCCGAGATCGCGAATTTCCTGCCGCAAGGCACGGTTCTGATCACCGGCTCCGTGCGCGCGCCCGATCAACCGCCGGGCACCCGCATAACGCGCGCTTATAACTCCATTTATGTCTTCGACCACGAGGGCAGCGTGTTGTCGCTCTACGACAAGTTGCATTTAGTACCATTTGGTGAATATCTGCCATTACAGGAATTGATGGAGCGGGCGGGCCTTGAGCAACTGACCAAGCTTCAGGGCGGATTCATTCCCGGCACGATACGGCGCACGCTGCCGATCCCGAACGCGCCACGTGCGCTGCCCTTGATCTGCTATGAGGCGATCTTTCCCGGCGATGCTGCGAGCAGAGACGATCGTCCGGGTTGGATCGTCAACCTGACCAATGACGGCTGGTTCGGGATTTCAACCGGCCCCTATCAGCATCTGCAGCAGGCGCGCATGCGTGCCATCGAGCAAGGCCTGCCGTTGGTTCGCGCGGCAAATACAGGCGTTTCGGCTGTCGTCGATCCAATGGGACGAATCATCGCGCATCTCGATCTCGGCGTCGAGGGGGTGCTGGATTCCAGATTGCCGTCAGCGATTCGACCGACCTTCTACGCACGCTACGGCGACATTCCAGCAGCGGCGCTGGTAGTTGTTGCCCTGATATTCGTCATTCGACGCCGCATCGCGAAGCAAATTCTGCGATGAACGCAAATTGCGCCTGCAGATTCATGTTCAGTTTTCGAATTTCACTAGAAAAATTCATCAGACGAATATCCGGCTGTTGACAGATCGATACCGCAATTCGCATTGTGTCGGAACCAAGTACGGTCCAGTCAGTTCGTTGCTCAAATTGTCTGCAATCTTCCCCAATCTCCGAGCAAGATTTGACGGTGTTGGCGTCGGAGGTACGGTTGACCTCGTCTGCATCTACCGACGCTTGATCACAAGGAGTGGGAGTGGTGGAGATGTCGACTAAAGCCCCGAACCCTGTTGACAAATATGTCGGCAGTCGGGTGCGGATGCGCCGCATAATGCTGGGCATGAGCCAGGAGAAGCTCGGTGAGGCTCTAGGCCTCACGTTCCAGCAGATTCAGAAATACGAGAAGGGGACCAACCGGGTCGGCGCCAGCCGCATCCAGCAGATCTCCGAGGTTCTGCAGGTTCCGGTGTCCTTCCTGTTCGAAGGAGGCCCGACCGGCACGACGAGCCCGGACGGCTTCAGCGAGGGAGCCTCACCGACTTACGTATCCGACTTTCTGGCGACGTCCGAAGGTTTGGCGCTCACGCGCGCGTTCACGCGAATCAACGACGCCAAGCTCAGGCGCAGCATCGTCGATCTGGTCGAACAGATCGCGGCGCGCGAAGCGCCCGAAAAGCCCTAGAGACTCCACCGTTTTGGTTTGAAGGACTTCCAAATCTGGCCTATGTGATCGGGCTCGGGGCGAGATCAGTCGCGCCCCGAAGGCGCCGTCAAGCCGAGCGCCTATCCGGACAACACGACCATATGCCGATCGAAGCCACCACCAACCCGTTCGATTCTAGAACCATTCTAGGTGGCATCCGCGAATGGGTCGAGCTCGAGACGCCGACGGAAGCGCCCGAGCAGGTCAACAGGCTGGCGAGCCTGGTCGCCGATCTCTATCACGACCTGCCGGCGACGGTGCAGCGCGTTGCGGGAACCAAAGGCTGCGGCGACCATCTCGTGGCGCGATCATCCTGGGGCCGGGATGCACCCGGCATCCTGGTCCTGAGTCATCTCGATACGGTGCATCCGATCGGGTTCATCAAGCGTCTGCCGTTCCGGATCGAAGGCGACAGCGCCTTTGGCCCCGGCATCTACGACATGAAGGGCGGCGCCTACCTCGCCTACCACGCCTTCCGCCAGCTTTGCACCGGAGCCGAACGCTCGCCGCTCGGCGTCACCCAGCTCTACGTATCCGACGAGGAGATCGGCAGTCCGACGTCGCGCGCCTTGATCGAGGCCGAGGGATCGCAGGCGAAATATGTGCTGGTGACGGAGCCGGCCCGCGATGGCGGCAAAATAGTGACCGGACGCAAGGGTGTCGGACGGTTCGAGGTTAACATCAAGGGGCAGCCCGCCCATGCCGGCACCCGGCCCGAAGACGGCCGCAGCGCGATACGCGAACTCGCCAACGTCATTGCCACGCTGGAATCCATGAACGATCTGAAGCGCGGCATCACCGTCAATGTCGGCGTGGTCAAGGGCGGTACCCGGCCGAACGTCATCGCGGAGGAGGCCTCCGCCGAGGTCGACCTTCGGGTGCCGACCATGGCCGACGCCTCCGATCTCGTCGCCAGGATCCTCGATGTGAAATCGCGGACCGACGGCGTCAGCGTCACCGTGACCGGCGAACTGAACCGGCCGCCCTACGAGAAGGGCAATGCCGGCGCGGCGTTGTTCGAGCATGCCAGGCACCTCGCGGCCGAAATCGGCTTCGATCTCGTCGACACCTTCACCGGCGGCGGCTCGGACGGCAACTTCACCGCGGCGCACACCGCGACCCTCGACGGCCTCGGCGTCGACGGCAAGGGCGCGCATACCCATTATGAGCAGCTCTACATCTCCTCGATCGAACCGCGGGCGCGACTGCTGCATCGCCTCTATCAGACGCTGCGATGAGCGCGCCGGCGGGCGGCGCCGATGACGATGCTTCGCATGGTGGCGCGGTTGCGGGGCACGGTTCATTCTTCGGTCGCCGCAAGGGACACAAGCTCCGCGCCCATCAGACCGATCTGATCGATCGTCTGCTGCCGCAGCTCGCGCTCGACATCAGCACATCTTCGCCAACCGAGCTCGCCCAATCGTTCGGTGCAAAGTTTGGCGCGTTCAGACTAGAGATCGGTTTCGGCGGCGGCGAACATCTGATCGCCGAGGCGCAGGCCTTCCCCGCTACCGGCTTCATCGGCTGCGAGCCCTATGTCAATGGCATGGCGAAGATCCTCAGCCGGATCGAGGCCAGCAACATCGGCAATATACGCTTGTTCGCCGGCGACGCGGCTGAATTGCTGCCCTGGCTGCCGGCGCATTCGCTTGCAAGGGTCGACCTGATCCATCCCGATCCCTGGCCGAAGCGACGGCACTGGAAGCGGCGTTTCGTGCAGGAGGCGACGGTCACGGCGATGGCGCGCGTGCTGACGCCGGAAGGCGAATTTCGCTTCGTCAGCGACATCGACGACTACTGCGCCTGGACGCTGTGGCACCTGATGCGTTCGAATGATTTCGCCTGGACGGCCGAACGCGCCGATGACTGGCGGCTGCCATGGCCCGGCTACACCATGACGCGCTACGGCCGCAAAGCCGAACGCGAAGGCCGCCGCGCCACGTATCTGCGGTTTCGGAAGGCCGGCTGACTCTCACGTCACGCCGACTGGCGGGTTTTCCAGAAACCGATCACGCGCTCGGCGGTCGAAGGCATCAAGCGGGCGAAATTCACCCGCGCGCTCTCGATATCGGCCGGTGCCGGCACCCGGTTCTTGCCCAGCCGAAGCAGGATCAGCGCGCGTACCGTGGCCCATTCCAGCCCGATCATCTTGCCGACGATCAGGATCGGATCGTAGCGATCGCCCGAGATCAGGCGATCGAGGGTTGCGATCTTTACCCCCGACATCGCCGCCAGCGCGGCGATCGATTCCTCATACCTGTGGGTCTTGGCAAAGCCCAACAGCGCGCTTTCATTGAGCTCGCCTGCGCGATGCAGCGCCAGGATGGTGCGCTGCGCCGCGATGAAGTCGCGCTTGCCCTCGACCAGTTCGGGCACGCCCGTCATCCCGCTCATCGCCAGCTTGATGGCCGCCTGCCGATCGGGCCCGACCACGTCGAACAGCCGCCGGCGCACCACGTCGAGCGACCCCGCCAGCAAGTCCTTCAATCGCGCGCCGGAGAGATCGGCCCGCTTGCCCACCGCGAGCGTCAGCACACCGTCCTGGCCGGCGCGCCTGATCAGCTCGGAATAGCCGTTGTCGGAGAACAGCGCGCCGGCATTGCCGGCGGCGCGCCGTACCACGTTGCGATCGCCACGGTCCATGATGACGTCGGTGAGATCGGCCGACAGGGTCGGTCGCTCGGTCATCGCCAGCAGATGGCCCTGGCCCTTGGCGCGCGCGATGTCGAGCAGAACCTCTTCGTCGATGACGGGCGAACGGCGCAGCACCGGCGCGGCCACCGTGATTTCATTCTCGCGCGCGAACTGGACGATCAGTGTGCGCGGGGCGTTGGCGAGCGGCGATAGCCGCTCGGCCAGTTCGGCCCGGGCTGAGGTTGCGGTATGGGGAACGAGGTCGATCAGGATCCCGTCGAACAGATCGACGTGCTCGGGCCGCAAGCGCGCGGCATCCTGCAGAAACAGGTCGGCGATGCGGCGCGCGGCTTCGGCACGGCGTTCGGGATCGCCGTGTTTGACGATCTCATCGAGCCCGGGGATCAGCGACGCGGCGCCTGCCATCGAACCTGCTCAAAACGCAACACGACACCACTCTGCCCGAACGGCCCCCCGCAACCCGGGTGAGTTTCCACCACTTTAGCTCGGCTTGGTGAAGGAAGGGTTAGCCAAAAGCCACAAGGCCGCGCTGTCAAAATGGCGTAAAATCGGCGCGTTTGATCTCGCGGCCCTTGCCGCATGGTCGGAAAAGCGCTATATGGGCTATAACTTTCGGTATCTCATACAATCGCGTATTGAGAGTGGGCCCTTCCGGACCCGCTCTTTTTTATTACCTGAACGAGGCCGGGCGCGAGCTCGATGGCGCGGCCCGCTTCGGGTAACCCAGCCGGGACAGCGCAGGGTCCGGCCAACCCATGCAAGTTAGAGCGAACCACCGAATTTGACGCTGCACATGACTGATCCAATTCAGGGTTTTCCGGAGGCCGAACTGCTGGCCGAGCCGCGCCTGGTCACGGAACCGGGCGTCGCGGCCCGGGTGGCGGCGGTCGCCGGCCCGGTCTTGCAGCAAATGGGCTACCGGCTGGTGCGGATCAGGATCTCGGGCGAGGCCGGCTGCACCGTCCAGATCATGGCGGAACGGCCGGACGGAACGATGCTGATCGACGATTGCGAGGCGGCGTCGCGGGCGCTGTCGCCGGTGCTCGATATCGCCGACCCGATCGATCGCGCCTATCGGCTGGAGATTTCCTCGCCCGGTATCGACAGACCGCTGGTCCGGCGTTCCGACTTCATGCGCTTTACCGGTCATCTCATCAAGATCGAGATGGCGGTTCCACATCAGGGCCGCAAGCGCTTCCGTGGGATCCTCGGCGGCGTCGCAGGCGATACCGTGCGGCTGCATCGCGACGATGCGCCGGCCGGCGAGGATGCCGAGGTGCTGCTGGTGATGGAAGAGATCGCCGAAGCAAGGCTGGTGCTGACCGACGACTTGATCGCGGAATCGATGCGCCGCGGCAAGGCCGCCGAGCGTGAGCTGAAGCGCGGCCCAAAGCGCGATCCGGGGCCCGAGCTGCCGCATGCGCCGCACGCGAAAAGCCACGCGCCGAAATCGAGACCGGCGAAATCAACCCCGATCAAAGCGCAGCCGGCCAACAAGCCGGCCCCGAAAAATACCAAACGACACCGCCTCGCCGCCGACAGCGCGCGCAGGGACGACAACGATTCGATCTAACGGAGACCAAAGCCATGGCCGTCAGCGCCAACAAACTCGAACTGCTGCAGATCGCCGACGCGGTTGCCCGCGAGAAGTCGATCGACCGCGGTATCGTGATCGCGGCGATGGAAGACGCCATCGCCAAGGCCGCCCGCGCGCGTTACGGCAGCGAAACCGATGTTCACGCCGAGATCGATGCCAAAAAAGGCGAATTGCGGCTGTCGCGCCACATGTTGGTGGTCGACAAGGTCGAGAATTCCGCCAACCAGATTTCGCTGGACGATGCCCGCCGCGCCAATCCGGGCGCCCAGATCGGCGACACCATCGCCGATACCTTGCCGCCGCTGGAATATGGCCGTATTGCGGCGCAATCGGCCAAGCAGGTGATCGTGCAGAAGGTGCGCGAGGCCGAGCGCGACCGGCAATATCAGGAGTTCAAGGATCGTATCGGCGATATCGTCAACGGCATCGTCAAGCGCGTGGAATATGGCAGCGTCATCGTCGATCTCGGCCGCGGTGAAGCCATCATCCGCCGCGACGAAATGCTGCCCCGCGAGGTATTCCGCAACGGCGACCGTGTCCGCGCCTATATTTTCGACGTGCGCCGCGAGACCCGCGGACCGCAGATCTTCCTGTCCCGCACCCATCCGCAATTCATGGCCAAACTGTTCGCTCAGGAAGTTCCTGAGATCTATGACGGCATCGTCGAGATCAAGGCGGTGGCGCGTGATCCCGGCTCGCGCGCCAAGATCGGCGTGATCTCCCGCGATTCCTCGGTCGATCCGGTCGGCGCCTGCGTCGGCATGCGCGGCTCGCGGGTGCAGGCCGTGGTCAACGAACTGCAGGGCGAGAAGATCGACATCATCCCATGGTCGCCGGACATCGCGACCTTCGTCGTCAACGCGCTGGCGCCGGCCGAGGTCGCCAAGGTCGTGATCGACGAAGACCGCGAACGCATCGAGGTCGTGGTTCCCGATACCAACAATCAGCTCTCGCTGGCGATCGGCCGGCGCGGTCAGAATGTGCGTCTCGCCTCGCAGCTGACCGGCTGGGACATCGACATTCTCACCGAACAGGAAGAATCGGAGCGCCGCCAGGCCGATTTCGAGAACTCCACACGGGTGTTCATGGAAGCGCTCAACGTCGACGAGGTCGTCGGCCAATTGCTCGCGTCGGAAGGCTTCACCTCGGTCGAGGAGCTGGCGCTGGTGGATGCCAAGGAATTGGCGGGGATCGAGGGATTTGACGAGGAAACCGCGATGGAATTGCAGAACCGGGCGAAAGAATATCTCGAGCAGCTCGAAGGCGAGCTCGAAAGCAAGCGCAAGCAGCTCGGCGTCGAGGATGCCGTGAAGACGGTGCCGGGCGTGAGCTCGAAGATGCTGGTGAAGCTCGGCGAGAACGACATCAAGACGGTCGATGATCTGGCCGGCTGCGCCACCGACGACCTGGTGGGCTGGACCGAA
Organism: Bradyrhizobium sp.; assembly: GCF_049581145.1. GTDB lineage: Bacteria > Pseudomonadota > Alphaproteobacteria > Rhizobiales > Xanthobacteraceae > Bradyrhizobium. The sequence continues at coordinate 1,346 of NZ_JBAURI010001271.1, read as the reverse complement.
CGCAAGGATGGCGGCGAGCAGACCAAGCACGCCGGCATCCTCGATGGTCTTGAACTGTCGCGCGATGATGCCGAGGCGATGATCATGCAGGCCCGCGTCAAGGCCGGCTGGATCAAGGAGGCCGATCTCGCCAAGCCGAGCGAAGCCCCCGAGCCGGCCGCAGAACATACGGCGTAAGGAGATGCCGCACGCATGCTTGCCGTCGCTGATCCAGACATGGCTGACCCAGATCTCGACAACGGACCGCGGACCGAAAAGTCCGCGACGATGCGGATGTGCGCGGTCAGCCGCGAGGTGCGTCCGATCGATGAACTGATCCGGTTTGTCCTCGCCCCCACGGGCGAGGTCGTCGCCGACCTGAAGCGCAAGCTGCCGGGGCGCGGATTGTGGGTCCAGGCGTCGCGTCAGGCGGTTGCGGAAGCGGTGCGGCGTAACCATTTCGGCAGAGGCTTCAAGCGCGACGTGCGCGTCGCTCCGGACTTTGCAGCGGATATCGAGAACCTTCTGGCACGCAGTGCGGTCGAGGCGCTTGCGATCGCCGCCAAGGCCGGACTGGTGATCTCCGGTTTCAGCCAGGTCGAGGCCGCGCTCAAGGAGCGCCCGGGCCGGAAAGCGATCCAGGCGCTGATCCATGCGGCGGACGGTGCGGCGGACGGAATCCGCAAATTGGATGCCCTTGCCCGGCAAAATGCCGGGAATAGGGACGAAACGCCGGGGTTTCTGATCGTCTCCGGGCTGACATCGACAGAATTGGATTTGGCACTTCACCGGTCAAATGTGGTACATGCTGCCCTGCTCGCGGGCTCGGCGGGCAGGACATTCCTGTCGCGCAGCCAGACCCTGGTCCGATACCGGCTGGATGGCGCTGACAAGATTGCCGGAAGCGCGGCCAGGAATTCGAAATAAAGAACAGAAATAAAGCTACTTGCATCAAACGACGGTGCGCCTGCGCACCCCAAGATTAGGACGACTGAATGCCCGATAAGAATACGCCCGGCGACAAGAAACTGAGTGTGCCGAGCAAGACCTTGACGCTCAAGCCGCGCGTCGAGACGGGAACTGTGCGCCAGAGCTTTCCCCATGGCCGGACCAAGCAGGTGGTGGTGGAGAAGCGCGGCAAGCGCCGTGTTGGCGCCGATGGCATGGAAGCCCCGCACGCGGCTCCGGAACCGGTGGCAGCCGCGGTCAGCAAGCCGGCGCCGCCCAAGCAATCGCCCCGCTCAGGCGGTCTGCAGCCGTCGCAGTCGCGCAATGCGTCCGGCGTCGTACTGCGCACGCTGACCGAGGACGAACACGCCGCGCGCGTCAGTGCGCTGGCCGACGCCAGGGTCCGCGAGGTCGAAGAG